>CAMNGN010000229.1 GCA_946538475.1 uncultured Blautia sp. | reverse complement strand
CGCCACGGCATCGCGCCAAGCCGGAACACTCTGTTCACCAGATTAAACACAGGGTCTGAAGACGTCAGATATATTATTACGACCGACAGCAGCACGCTGACAGCAAGGAGCCTTATGTTGCTTCCGAGAAAACGGTACAGCCCGGCATACTTTAGGACGTCTCTGATGAGCCGGTGCACTATATAGACGCTGAGAGTCCGGCTGCCGATGTAAGTGAACCACATTTCTCTCTTCGGTATAATTACCATGAGTGCAAATGTCATTGCCGCCGAGACTGCGAGCCAGACTAATCTATAAATGGATCCGGCCGCATTTGAAATATCCAGCTCTGAGTAGGAGCTCTTCGCATAAATGATTTTCAGGAAATCTTTGGCCATGTCTCGATAGAAAAAGAGGACAAGGAAGACCGAAATCAGGAATGCGGAGGCGAGGATTATGCTTCGGCGGTTGATCTTCTGCAGCCACTTCCCATCAAAATAGTAACCCGCTAAGAAAGCCGGGAAGAAAACGATCGTGCGCGATAGCGAAAGGAAGTCGCCGCATACCGGGAACAGGCCGCACACAACAGCCGTGAGCACAGCGACAGGCAGTGTTATTGTCGGGCGAACACGCGCGACGAGGGGCAGCAGCAGATACCAGAAGAACATGGCAAGCATGTACCACGGCGCGCCGGTGATGGTCACGAATACTTTGGGGCGGATTCCCTGAGTGAATATAAACTCTATGAGCTCAATACAGACCGTAAATGTAAGGAATGTGATCAGAAAACCTGCGAGTTTTTTCTCTTTCCCGTCTTTGCGCACATAGCTTTTGGAAGTGAATCCGGATACGAATACAAATGCCTGCATGTGAAACAGGTAGATCCAGTAAAACGCTGTCCGGGCGAGCTGACCTTTCGGCTTCACCGGAAGAAGAAAATGCCCTAACACAACAAGGCATATAAGCACGAATTTTAAATTGTCCCAGTAGGGGTCACGGTGTTTGTTCATCGTTTGTATACCATTTGCTTCAAAAATCATCTTTCGAAAAAGCATTATAAATTATAAATCTCGCGGATACAAAACGATTTGATAGAATGAGTAGTCAAATTTTGTGACATTTCTTTACAGAGCAAAGTAAAAATCAACAGCAGATAATGCCATAAAGGGCTGCGAATAAGAGTTTTTTCACAGCACCTTATTGGCTGTTTAGAATTATACGGTGATATCTCTGATCCATATGCCTTTGTTCACGAGCGTCAAACCGATCACGACCTTGATCAGCTCCGTTGACATGACGAGCGCGTACATGGGAAGGATCGGAATCGCAGTATAGTGGGCCATGAAGAACGCTGCCGGGATCGAAACTACCCAGCAGAAGCAGGAGTCGAAAAGGAATGTGATAAAAGTCTTTCCCCCCGACCGGATAATGAAATAGGACGCATTGTTGAATGCGTGGACCGGCATGCTGAGAGCGGCGATGCAGATGAGGCCTGTCGCCAATTTCCGTATCTCGTCCGTTGTATTGTAAATCTGCGGAAAGAAGAGTGATAGAGTCAGCATTCCGGCTGCGGAAATGAGGCACAGGAATACGGAAAACAGAGTGAGTTTCCAGGCCTCCTCCTTGAGATCATCCGCGCGCTCCTCACCCCACTCACCGAGCTTTTGCCCGATGATGATCGACGTCGCGGAGCCCATGGCGATGAAGGCGACGTTGAAGACATTGGCAATCGTCTGAGAAATATTGAAGGCGGACACGACGGAGAGCCCGCGGACGCTGTAGCACTGAGTGAGCATCGCCTGCCCGCCGGACCACAGGGCCTCGTTGAGAAGGAGCGGCGTTCCTTTTACGATACATGCCGACGTCAGCTCCCACGGCACATACATACTCCGGAATACGCCCTCGATGAACGGCAGGCGGGCGGTATTTCTGTGCGCCCAGACCGCAATGTAGAAAAACTCGACATATCTTGCGATGACCGTTGCCACTGCGGCGCCTGCGACGCCGAGTGCGGGCGCGCCGAATTTGCCGAAAATCAGGATGTAGTTGCCGACGAGGTTTACGCCGACGGCGATGGCGGACGCGATCATAGGCGCTACGGTCTCGCCGTGGGACCGGATCGTAGTGGAGTATGCCTGAGTGACTGCAAATGGCAGAAAGCCGACGCACATGATTTTCAGATACAGCAGTGCAGCCTTCATCGTCTCGACGGCGGAGCCGCCCCCGCCGTCTTCATGGAGATAGAGGCTGATGAGGAATTCACCGCGCGTCATAAAGATCATGAGACCGGCTGCGACGAGCAGGGCCGAGAGGACGAGTTCAAGGCGGAATGTCCGGCGCGTGCCTTCGTGGTCGCCCTTACCGCAGTACTGCGCGGTGAAGATACCGATACCGGAGAGACCACCGAATACGCACAGATTCCATACGAAAAGGAGTGAGTTGACGATGGAGACGCCTGTCATCGGATCGGTGCCGGTTCTGCCGACCATGATGTTATCCAGCATGTTCACCAGGTTGGTGATGCCGGTCTGGAGCATGATCGGGAGGGCGATCATCAT
>CAMNGN010000228.1 GCA_946538475.1 uncultured Blautia sp. | reverse complement strand
TTATTTTATTAATTTATAGCATTAATGCAGAAAAGTATTGACGTAAACCACAAAATAAAGGTATGATACACTAGAATAGTAAAAAATAGAAAGCCTATAGGCAGGATGGAGGATTATTAAATGAAAAAGCTTACTGCACTCAGCATGATCCTGGCACTCACCGCAGCTGTAGCTGCACCTGTTTGCGCTGAAGACGCTATCCCGGGTCTTGAGGACGGTGTCCTTACCGTGGCTATGGAATGCGCCTATGCTCCGTACAACTGGGCACAGCCGGATGATTCCAACGGGGCTGTTCCGATCAAGGATTCGGTTCTTTATGCAAATGGATACGATGTTATGACGGCAAAAGCTATCTGCGAAGCAAACGGCTGGGATCTCGAGATCGTTCAGCTCGACTGGGATTCTCTTATTCCCGCTGTTCAGTCAGGTGTCTGTGATGCGGTTATCGCAGGACAGAGCATGACGGCAGAGCGTATGGAGTCCGTCGACTTTGCAGGTCCGTACCTCTATGCAAGTATTGTGTGTCTGACAAAAGAGGACAGCAAATTTGCCGAGGCTAAAGGCATTTCCGACCTGGCGGGCGGTTCCTGCACAAGCCAGAGCGGTACGATCTGGTATGATTCCTGTCTGCCGCAGATCAAGGATGCCAACATCGGTATGCCCGCAGAATCCGCACCGGCTATGCTGATGGCGGTAGAGACCGGCACAGTAGATTTTGTCTGCACCGATATGCCGACCGCACAGGGTGCCCTTATCGCTTATCCGGATCTCAAGATCCTTGACTTTACCGGCACAGATGATGACTTTGAAGTCTCTGACGAAGATATCAACATCGGTATCTCCGTTGCAAAAGACAACACTGCACTTGTAGACGCCATCAACAGCTATCTCAGCGACAAGACCGCAGACGATTTTAATGCACTTATGGAAGAAGCGATCAAGGTTCAGCCGCTGAGTGAATAATAAAAGGAGCGATATCATATGCTCGCACAGCTGTTTGTTGATATTTCAGACCTATGGGGAAAATACAGCACGGTTTACCTTACCGGCATCCGCAATACTCTGATACTGGCCACTGTCGCCACATTGATCGGATGTATCATCGGATTTTTATGCGGTATTCTGCAGACGATCCCCTGCGGACCTAAGGAAAACCTTCTGAAGAGGATTTTTCTGAAGATCGTGCGAATTCTGATCAGGGCCTATGTTGAAGTCTTCAGAGGAACGCCCATGATCCTGCAGGCCGTGTTCATTTACTACGGCATGCCGTACTTCTTCAACATTACGTTTAAGAGTATCTGGACCGTCAGTATCATTGTTGTTTCGATCAATACCGGTGCATATATGGCAGAATCTGTCCGCGGCGGTATCATGAGTATCGACAACGGGCAGTTCGAAGGCGCCAAGTCGATCGGTATGAACCACTGGCAGACCATGCTCTACATCATTTTGCCCCAGACACTGCGGAACATTATGCCGCAGATAGGAAATAACTATATTATCAACGTGAAGGATACTTCCGTCATGTTCATCATCGGATTCTCCGATTTCTTTGCCGTACACAAGATGGTTTCGGGAGCTGTGTTCAAATACTTCCCGTCAGCTTTCCTGGAAATGGGAGGATACTTGTGCCTGACGCTTTTGGCATCGTTCCTTCTGAGAAAACTCGAGAAGAGACTTGCCGGCAAGCCGGATTATGAGCTCGTTCAGACGGATCAGCTTGTCATGGCAGCGGGAACTTACAGTTATCCTGCCGATAAAGATTCGCCCTTCGATGAGGTCAGCAAAGACTACAAAGGAGAGAAATAATGAGTGAACATATTTTGGAAGTACGTCATCTCTCCAAGGCATTCGGAAGCCACGCCGTACTGAAAGATATCGATTTTACTGTCGATAAAGGCGACGTGACGACCATTATCGGCTCGAGCGGCAGCGGAAAATCGACGCTCCTCAGGTGCATCAATCTGCTGGAGACGCTCACGACGGGAGAGATACTTTTTCACGGGGAGGATATCACCGGAAGAAAGATCAATCCTTCCGCTTACCGTGCCAAAGTGGGCATGGTGTTCCAGAGTTTCAACCTTTTTAACAACCTGACCGTGCTGAAAAACTGCATGATCGGGCAGCAGAAAGTCCTTAAGGTGCCGAAGGAAGAGGCAAAGAAGAGGGCGCTTTTCTACCTGAACAGAGTAGGGATGGCTCCGTATATCAATGCCCGTCCCGATCAGATTTCGGGCGGCCAGAAGCAGAGAGTTGCTATTGCGCGGGCCCTTGCGATGGAGCCCGAGGTGCTTCTGTTTGACGAGCCTACTTCGGCTCTTGACCCCGAGATGGTCGGCGAGGTGCTGGAGGTTATGAAATCTCTGGCACGGAATGACCATATGACCATGCTCGTGGTGACTCACGAGATGTCCTTCGCCCGGGATGTCAGTACGCATGTCGTGTATATGGCTGACGGGCTGATCGAGGAAGAGGGACCGCCGGAGAAGATATTTACGAATCCGGACAGTTTGAGGACGAGGGAATTTTTGAAGAGAGTGTTATAATCAGAACGCGGCCACCGTTGATGGCCGCGTTTTTT
>CAMNGN010000227.1 GCA_946538475.1 uncultured Blautia sp. | reverse complement strand
GCCGCACACGAATACTTCGCATTCGGCTGCGGCTCACTGTTCGCGTAAATAAAGAAGGCAGGTACTCCGACAAAAGTACCTGCCCTCTTTTATAGTCAAACTGACGTATTAAATTCGATATATCACAAGATCCGCATAACATGCTGCATGCCAAGGCTGACAAGTGTAATTCCCGCCCAACAGGCCGCGCCGATGACGATCGGCTTCCCGCCGGTCCGGATCAGTTTCACGATGTCGCTGTTCAAACCGATCGCAGCCATCGCCATGACGATGAAAAACTTCGACAGGTTCTTGAGTGGTACGAACACCTCCGTGCTGACGCCTGCCTGTACACAGACCGTCGTGATCACCGAAGCCAAAACAAAATACAGGATAAACACGGGAAACGCCCTGCGCAGGCTGAAAGCTTCACTATTCGGGGCAGTGCTGTTTTTCTCCGACTGTTTTGCACGAACGATCGAAAGAACCAGCGTAATCGGGATGATGGCCAGAGTACGTGTCAGCTTAACCGTGACCGCTTTATCCAGCGTCTGGTTCCCGAGGCCCCACATGCTGTCCCAAGTGGATGCCGCTGCGGTCACCGAGGAAGTATCATTAACGGCCGTCCCGGCAAAGATTCCGAAGGCGTCTCCACTGGTAGTATCAAAGCCGATGGCATGCCCCAGGATCGGGAATAAAACCGCCGCAAGGACGTTGAAAAAGAAGATTACAGAGATTGCCTGCGCCACCTCATCGTCATCCGCACCAATGACCGGAGCGGTCGCTGCAATCGCAGAACCTCCGCAAATCGAGGAACCCACACCTACCAGTGTGGAGATGTTCCCCGGGACATGCATCAGCTGGTGCAGCAGCCATGCGATGATCAGCGAAGTGCTGATTGTACAAATGATGATCGGCAGGGACTGCTTTCCGGTTTCGGCGATCACCCCGAGGTCCATCCCGAATCCAAGCAGAACCACGGCTGTCTGCAGGATATATTTAGAAGTCCATCGGATCCCGCCTTCCGCAAGTCCTTTGTTTTTCCAGAACACAGTTACGGCCATTCCCGCCAGAATACCGATGACGGCTCCGCCGACAACCGGGAAGCGCTGTCCGATGATCCATGACGGAATGGCAATTGCAAGACACAGAAGAATTCCCGCGCCGTTTTTTCTTATAAATGACATGATAGATATGTCCTCCCTCTGTTTAATTTCATTGACAGGGATCATCATAGAATGGTAAATTCAAAATGTAAAATTATTTATTTCTTGTTTACGATATTATTTTTTTATTGATAAGTGTGTCTTATGCTGGACTTTCGAATCAATACGTTTCTGTGCGTCTGCCAGACCATGAATTACACCAAAGCCGCTGCGCAGCTGAACATTACGCAGCCGGCGGTATCTTCCCATATCCATTATCTGGAGGATTATTACGGCACATCGCTTTTTCTATACCGGAATAAAAAACTGTATCTGACCCGGCAGGGGGAAATTCTTAAGGAACGCCTGCAGACCATGCAGAATGACGAGGTACAGCTCAAACAGGAACTTCGTCCGGAGGACACCGGGATAAAATGTCTGTCCTTCGGCGTTACCATGACTGTCGGTGAATATGCGGTTGTAAATCCGCTGGCCGGGTTTCTGAAACGGCATCCGGATATGAATATACACCTGAAATTTGGAAATACCGAGCAGTTGATCCATCTGCTCGAAGATGGCAAGATCCACCTTGCACTTGTAGAAGGATATTATCCCGGGGATCAGTATGAGAATCTGACTTACAACACAGAGGATTACATCGCGGTATGTGCAGCCGAGCATGTTTTCAGGAATGGGACGCCGGCCTCTCTGAGAGATCTTCAGGGGGAGAGGCTACTGATCCGGGAAAAGGGTTCCGGTACCAGAGAAATCATGGAGCGCAGCCTGTCCGCCCGGGGCATCCGGCTGCATGACTTCTCTCATTTCATCGAAGTGGAGAATATGCATACGATCACAGCCCTGCTGAAAGAGGACTGCGGGATTTCATTCCTGTATAAAATTGCCGTTAAGGAAGAGCTCCAAAACGGCAGGCTGCGCGAAATAAAGCTCCGGGATTTTTCCATGCAGCATGATCTCGACTTTATCTGGGAAAAAGGCAGTATCTATGCCGGTCAATACCGGAGGATCTGTGAGGAGCTGATCAAGGAAAAATGATGCGAACCATCACACTGAAAGAGCAGCGGCAGCGTGTGAACCTGTCACGAAAGTTGCACATGTCTCGTACAAGAAGAAACTTTAGTGCCAAGTTCAAATCTGATCTCGTCCTTGAGGTTCTGAAGGGGGAAAAGGAATCTATTCCGTGCTGATGGTTATCGTAACATCTCCTTGTGAAAGAAGATCTGCCATCTCTGCCTCATCCTTATCAGATATATGACCAAGCCTTGTGTATGACCAGCTGTTGGAGCCATAGAACACTACCATCTGATTGCCCGAATAAAGTACAATGTCACCTGAACTCGTTGTTGTCTGTTTATCATCTCGTGGCAAGCTCTGTCCTATGGAACCCACCTGTTCAAAACCGCCATACATTGACATCTGAATGGTAATATCACCATCTTTAGCCATATCCCGCAGTCTTT
>CAMNGN010000226.1 GCA_946538475.1 uncultured Blautia sp. | reverse complement strand
AAATTGCTGAAGAAGGGTCTTGCCGCAGGAGGAAAATGATGGAGCGCTTTTATGGCTTTGACCTTGGGGATGCCGAGAGCGCGGTTGCGCTGCTGAAGGACGATTCTTCGGGAGTGCCCGGAATCATCCCCGTTAAAAATGAAAAAAGCTTTGTCACTGCGTACGCATCGCTCGAAAACGGAGAGATCCTGATCGGAGAAAACGCCTGCTATAATACGGAGGCTGTCAAGCGCGGCCTTCGCTTTAAAAGCAGGTTTTTGAAAGACCCGGCCAGCCGCAATGACATTCGCGTGTTCGCATCCGGGGTCCTCGATGAACTGTACCGCAGCGGAGAGGTGCCTGATTCGGAGAATACCTGCATGTATGTGGGGTGTCCTGCCGGCTGGGATATGAATTCCCGTGAGCAGTACCGTTCGATCTTTGAAAATGCAGGCTATCCGCCTGTCCGCATAGTGTCCGAGTCGAGGGCTGCCATGGTGAGTGCATGTCAGTCCAGACACCTTCAGGTCGGGTACGATATTCTTTCCAAATCCGTCCTTGTGGTCGACATCGGCTCTTCGACGACGGATTTTGCTTTCATCAAAGATGGTCAGGAAGTGGAAATGCAGACTTCGGGAGAGGTTGCGCTCGGCGGAGGCATCATGGACGAGATCCTTGTGGAGGAAAGCCTTGCAGGGTCTTCAAAGGAGAAAGAACTGCGCAAGGTGTTTGAGGAGAGTGAAGCCTGGAGGACATACTGCGAGTTCGGGGCCAGAAGGCTGAAGGAAAAATATTTCTCGGACGTGGAATACTGGAAAGATCACGAATGTGCATCGACGATCAATGTATACTATCGAAAGCCGATCTCGCTTCGCCTGGTGATGAATGGGAAGACAGCGGCAAAGCTCTTAAATAAAGGCAACGAGCGTCTGGGCGGAAAGTCTTTCAAAGAGACGTTTGTAGAAAGCCTGAAGGAGATCAGAGAGGGGCTGACCGATCAGCTTCCCGAGCTTTTGTTTCTGACAGGAGGCGTGTCAAAGCTGCCGGATCTGAGAGAGTGGTGCGCCTCGGTGTTTCCCGAGGCGATCGTGATCACCGGTGCGGAACCGGAGTTCGCGGTGGCAAGGGGACTTGCCTGGAGCGGCAAAATCGACAGTGAGCTTAAGGCTTTCAGAGATGAGCTTAACAGGCTGATCGCATCCGAAACGATAGAAAATGTGGTAGAGAGCCATATCCCCGATCTGTATCACGCGGCGATCGAAGTTCTGGCGGCGCCTCTTCTCCGGGAAACCGCACTGCCGCTTTTTGACCGGTGGCGGAGCGGCGAGATCAGAAGGCTTGAGGATGTCGATGAGCAGATGGAGCAGGCGATCGGGGATTACCTGCGAAGCGCGGAGTGCAAGGATCTTCTGGCCAAGCCGGTCGCGAAATGGCTGCGTACGGTGGCGGATGATCTGGAAGAGTATACCATGCCGATCTGTATCCGGCATAATATTCCGTACAGGGCTCTGAGTCTCAAATCCTTTTTTAACAGTACGGATATCGATATACGTATAGAGGCAAAGGACATTTTCGCAGTAGAAGAGATCACCTGGCTGATCGATTCGGTCATATCGATCATCGTAGGACTGTTCTGCGGAGGGGGCGGGATCGCGCTTATCTCAAGCGGACCTGCCGGCATCATTACCGGGGCGATGGCTTCTCTTCTGGTGCTTATCCTGGGCAAAAGCCAGATGGAAAAAGCGCTTCTTAAAGCGGACATCCCGGCACCGATCAGAAAACTGGTCAGACGAAGCTCTTTTGAGAACAGGATCGAAAAATGCGAGGGCGTCGTCAAACGTAACTTTTATGAAACTCTTGAGGAGGAAAAAGGCGAAGAGATCTCCTCGAGACTGACAGAGGAAATTTCCGGGGAGATCGAGCAGTGTCTGACCAGAATGGCAGAGATCGTGGAGATTCCCCTCGGTCAAAAATAAGAATCTGGCATCACAGTGGGGCAGGAGGAAAACATGTTACAGCAGTTATCAATATTTGCAGAGAACGTTAAAGGGCAAATGCAGCACATTACAGATATCCTGGAGAAAGAGGAGATCAATATTCTCGGCTCTGTCACCAATGACAGTGCGGAGTACGGTATCATTCGTATGGTCGTGTCCGACACGGATAAGGCAGTCGACGCACTTACAGAGGCCGGTTATCTTTGCAGAACCACACCGGTCATCGGCGTGGAGATCGACGATCATCCCGGTGCACTCAACTATCTTCTGAAGGCTATGTATGACAGCAATGTCAATGTGAATTATCTGTATCTTTCGTTCGACCGTGATTCCGCCATGCCGATCATTGTGCTGCATACCGAAGATATCACTGAGGTGGAAGCCTGCATGAGAGGACAGGGGTTTGTGTGTAAATGAGTCTGAGAGTCACGGGAACCTGTCTCCGTGACTCGCTTCATTTCTGCTTGCAATACATTATCTGATATGTTATAGTGTATGTGGTATTTAAAACTACATGTAATTGTTAAAGTTACTTACTATAGAGATTTTGAAAATCAGATAGGTCTTCAAGGTCGGAAACGGAGGCATCATGACAGCGAATGAACTTAAATTGTTTTTGAAAGAACACCGCGTACCCGGAAAATACTATAA
>CAMNGN010000225.1 GCA_946538475.1 uncultured Blautia sp. | reverse complement strand
ACCCGTGGAACGAGGAACCGTCCCCTGTTCCACCCCTGTTTCAAATTTATAGAAAATTTAGAGTTTACCGGACCCCTCTGTGATATAATGTGATTACGGTAAAAAAAGTGTTTTTAAGTCGGAGGAGTCTATGAAGCTGAGAACAAGAATAATCGCAGGATTTTTGATGGTCATCCTGGTTCCGCAGTTATTGTTTGCTGCGGTCTTGTTTGCTTACGGCCGTAATCAGGGAGCACCTTCTGCACAGAACGGAAGCGCTTCTTCATATGAGATATCCATCTCCGGAAAAGATCTGAATGAACATAAGGTAAATATGCCCGGAAGGGATCTTTTTTTAACGACGACATTGATACTCATATTTACCTCGTTGATCGTCGGCATCTGGATATACAGCAGCATTTCTATTCCTCTTGTAAAGCTGAAGAAGGCGACGCAGAATATCAAAGAAGGGAATCTGGATTTTGCCATAGATGCGGAGGGAAATGACGAGTTTTCGGAGCTTTGCCGGGATTTTGATGAGATGAGGGTAAGGCTCAAAGAGTCCGCGGAAGAAAAGATGGTTCTGGATAAAGAGAACAAAGAGCTGATCAGCAACATTTCGCATGACCTGAAAACACCGATCACAGCCGTAAAAGGATACGTGGAAGGAATAATGGATGGTGTGGCGGACACTCCGGAGAAGATGGACCGTTACATCAAGACAATTTATAACAAGACGATAGAGATGGATCATCTGATCAATGAACTGACCTTTTATTCAAAGATCGACACGAACAGGATCCCTTATAATTTCAGCAAGCTCAATGTAGATGATTATTTTTCGGACTGCGCGGAAGAAGTCTCACTGGAGCTGGAGACGAAAGGAATCAGGCTGATCTATTCCAATTATGTGGAAAGCGATGTGCTTGTCATCGCGGACGGAGAGCAGATAAGAAGAGTTATCCACAATATTATCGGAAATGCGATCAAATATATGGATAAATCGAACGGAATAATCCAATTACGTGTAAAAGATGTCGGAGATTTTATTCAGGTGGAGATCGAAGACAATGGCAAGGGTATAGCGGCAAAGGATATCCCTTACATATTTGACCGCTTTTATCGCACGGATGTTTCCAGAAATTCCTCTAAAGGCGGCAGCGGAATAGGTCTGTCGATCGTACGAAAGATCATGGAGGATCATGGCGGAAAGGTTTGGGCCACCAGTAAGCCGGGGATCGGGACGATAATGTATTTTGTCCTGAGAAAATATCAGGAGGTGCCTGTAAATGAGTAAGATACTGATCATAGAAGACGAAGAAGCGATAGCCGACCTCGAAAGAGATTATCTGGAACTCTCAGGTTTTGAGGTGGAAGTCGAATACAGAGGGGATACGGGCCTCAAAAGATCGCTGGAAGAACAGTTTGATCTGATCATTCTTGATCTGATGCTGCCCGAGATCGATGGATTTGAGATCTGTCAGCGCATACGGGAAGAAAAAAATATTCCGATCATGATGGTCTCGGCGAAAAAAGAGGATATCGATAAGATCAGAGGACTTGGTCTGGGAGCGGATGATTATATCACCAAGCCTTTCAGTCCGAGCGAGCTGGTCGCCAGGGTTAAAGCACATCTGGAGCGTTATAACCGTCTTGTCGGTTCGGGAATGCCGAAGAATGAGATCATTGAGATCCGCGGACTGAAGATCGACAAAACGGCCAGGAGGGTGTGGGTAAACGGAGAAGAGAAGACCTTTACCACCAAGGAGTACGATCTGCTTACTTTCCTTGCCGAGAATCCCAACCGTGTCTTTAAGAAAGATGAGCTTTTCAGAGAAATCTGGGATATGGAATCGGTCGGAGACATTGCCACGGTGACGGTCCACATCAAAAAGATCCGTGAAAAAATAGAATTCAATTCAGCGAAGCCGCAGTACATAGAGACGATCTGGGGAATCGGCTACCGCTTTAAGATCTGAGCGGAAAACGGAAAACAGTAAAATGAGAGAGAGAACTTTATATTCAGAACTGCTACACTATGATGAAAAGGATATCTATCCGTTTCATATGCCGGGACACAAAAGAAATCCGACCTTTTCGGCCGGATTTTTTCCTGTCGCACAGGATATTACGGAAATCACGGGGTTTGACGACCTGCATCATGCCGGGGGGATCATAAAAGAAGCGCAGGAGTATGTTGCGCAGCTTTATGGTTCCCGCAGGGTATTTTTCAGCGTTAACGGAAGCACTGCAGGTATACTTGCGGCTGTGTCTGCGGCGGTCAGGGCGGGAGGAAAGATCCTTGCCGCAAGAAACAGCCATAAGTCGTTTTATCATGCTATGTATCTGAGAAATATTGAGCCTGTATATGTTTATCCGGAAATCGACGAGGAGACGGGGATAAGCGGCAGCATACTTCCTTCGGAAGTCGAAAGACAGTTGAGTGAAAACGATGGTATCGAAGCTGTGTTCATCACTTCTCCTACGTATGACGGTGTGGTATCCGATGTCAGAAGAATTGCGGAGATCGCCCACAGGTATGGGGTGCCGCTGATCGTCGACGAAGCACATGGGGCACATTTTGCTTTCTCGGATTATTTTCCGAAATCTGCCGTGGGTGCGGGAGCAGACGCGGTGATACACAGTATCCATAAAACACTTCCCGCAATGACGCAGACGGCTATCCTTCATCTGTGTTCCGACAGGATACC
>CAMNGN010000224.1 GCA_946538475.1 uncultured Blautia sp. | reverse complement strand
GAGTTCACAAAAAATTCACGGTACTGACACCATAAAATCAATTTTATGGTGTCAGGTACCGTGAACATTTTGTGAACAATATCAAAATCCCCCAAGCCCCGCAAGCCACTCGCTAACCGATTCCTGTACCTGATCCTGCGCGTTCTGGGCATCATTTCCTCTGATCGCCAGTCCTTCGCCCACACTCGCATCCGGGCAGGCTTCAGCCAGTTTTTTGTCGAAACCGGAGAGTCCGCTTCCTTCATGGGTGGAGAAGGGGATCAGCGTTTTTCCGGAAAAATCGTTGTTCTCGAACACTGTGTACATGATCATCGGCCAGTCTCCCCACCACACCGGTGCTCCGATGAAAATCGTGTCATATTGTGCAAGATCCGGAAGCTCGCCTTCGTAGGCAGGTCTTGCATTGTCATTCTGCTCCTGTTTAGCTACATCGGTAAGTTCGTCGTAAGTCATCGGATACCGGTCTTCTTCCGGAAGGACTTCGAACAGGTCAGCTCCTGTCTCTTCGGCGATCATTTCTGCGACAATTGCCGTGTTGCCCTTGTCGATCACGCCGACCGTGTACTGTTCGCCGGTGCGTGAAAAATATATCACAAGATTTTGATTTTCGGAAGCCGCTGCGCTTATACTTCCGGTCAACATCATTACTGCTCCAAGGATCAGTGCTATTCTTTTTTTCATGTTAAATCTCCTTTGTTAGATATCGGTCAGTATGTCGATGCTCTGCTTGATGTCAGCCTCCAGACCCCATCTTCTTTTCTCAGAGTGAAATATCCCTGAAGCCTCCAGGTATTTCTTCCACCGCCATAAACGGCAGCCACCACCTTGCTTCGTCCGATCATCGTCGCAGTTTCACCGGACACCTTAACGGTGATCTCGTCATGTTTTGCGGAATAATAGTTCAGTTCCCCGCTTGTTACCGATTGAAAGAAATCCTGCTTTGACTGCCTGAGCCCCGTCATGTGCCGGAGCTCATAATCGTCAGCCATGATCCGGTCCATACCGGCAATATCCTTGTTTATCATGCACTGCCAGTATGTACGGTATAATTCTTCTATCTGTTCTCTGTCATTCATGCCTTTTCGTACTGCGGCTGCCAGGAAGCAAATCCGGCAAGCGCTTCATCTGTTCTGGTGTAGTAGCGGACACCTTTGTTCAGTTTCGCGATCTCAGCCATCTCATCATCTGTCAATGTGAAATCCATGATATCCAGATTATCCTTGATGTGGTCCACGTTCTTGCTGCCGGGGATCACCACAAAGCCCATCTGTATATGCCAGCGAAGGATAACCTGAGCGCTGCTCTTTCCATACTTTTCACCCAGCTGCCTAAAGACCGGCTCCTCTATCAGGGAACGATCTCCATGTCCCAACGGATACCAGCTCATCAGCCTGATGCCATACTTGTCCAGTGTCTGCCGAAGCTCGTCCTGTGCAAAATACGGGTGTGCCTCTACCTGGATGAACTGAGGTACGATCTCCCATTTTGTCTGAAGTTCTTCGATGTACTTGCCTTCGAAGTTGGAAATGCCGATGCTCTTCGCCTTGCCTTCTTTGTAGGCTTTTTCCAGCTGACGATATCCCGCGAGCCAGTTTCCGGCGGGCTGGTGGATGTAGAGGAGATCCACGTAGTCAACCCCCAGGCGTTCCAGTGTCTCGTCCACTGCGTTCGGGTTTTCGTACTCGCTGGGCCAGAGCTTTGTGGAGATGAACACTTCCTCGCGTTTCAGGCCGCTGTCCTTGATTCCTCTTCCGCAGGCTCTCTCATTGACATACGCGTTTGCGGTATCGACCAGGGAATATCCCATCTTCAGTGCTTCCCGTACGCTGTTTTCTGCTTCTGCGGGAGAGAGCATAAATGTTCCGATTCCGATTGAGGGGCATTTTACTCCGTTGTTCAGTGTGATGTATTCCATGATGATCTCCTCCTCTGATAATTGTCACATAACCTGATTTGCTTTGAACCAGCGCTCCACGCTGCTCTTTGCATTTGCCGCCGAGCTTCCGGTGATCGGCAGGCCTTTCCTGACCTCCGCGCCGGGGCAGACTTTTTTGATCTCGCGCTCGCTGGAACCCATGCCGCTGCCTTCGTTGGTGCAGAGCGGAAGGATCGTCTTGCCCGAGAAATCAAAGTTTTCCAGGAAGGTGTACACCGCCATCGGCATCGTTCCCCAGTAGTTCGGGTAAGCCAGCACGATGGTGTCATACTCGTCAATGCTCTCCGGCATGGAAACCAGCTCCGGACGGGCCTTTTCTCTCAGGTCTTTCTTCGCCTCTTCGATGCAGGTCATGTACACGGGGGAATACGGATTTTTCATCTCGATCTTGAAGGTATCCGCGGGGATCAGCTCCTGCATGATGTTTGCAACGATCTCGGTGTTACCGACTTTTACGTAGCGCATTGCGCCGCTGAAGTAGTTTTCGTCTGCTCTTGAAAAGAATGCGATCAGTGTCTTTGCCATGGTTTTTTCCTCCGTTATTATCTTCATATTCTTGTTATGACCTCTGATATACTGCTCAGTCATATTTGAAATGTTCATTCTAAACAGAATTGAGACAGGATATCGGGTCAGGTTTGTCTTTGCTTTTCTTTATGAGTTTATTATACGCATATGATATTGCAAAGTCCAATCGAATTATTGTATACTTAATCTAATATTTAAATAGCATATAACTCACAACAATTCCTCACTCAAACCTAAACCGCAGACATATCGGTAACCCGAGCCATGGA
>CAMNGN010000223.1 GCA_946538475.1 uncultured Blautia sp. | reverse complement strand
ATTCTCTCTGAAAATACTAGGCATCAACATAATCAATTCCTCCTTTTACTCAATCATCATCTCGTGCACGACTATCATGCACGTTTTATAGAAGTTTCATGAGCAACGGGACGGAGGGTTTGGATCGGTGAAGCCTTTCTTTGCTTTCCTGATCTTCTTCGTTCCTTTGTTCTAACTATGTTATAACACTTATATTAGCACTCGTCAAGAGGGAGTGCTAATTTTTTTTAAATTTTTTTGCAGAACAACACGGCACCGATCACGACTACCTGACGGAAGGTCAGTTTTTTGAGGATCAGCGGCATGACCATCAGGATAAAAGGTGTAACGAAGATGTTTGGATTCGGAAGCCTGATCGCCGCGGAATTTGTTGTAGGATCCCATGAGGGAGGCGCAGACGATGATGGAAACGCGGCAGATCAGCGGTGCCATGCATCAGGCATTCATCGAGCGGGTACAGAACGCAAAAAAATCAGGACCGCATACCACCGGTACGCGCCTGTACAGAATATGTCGAAACGAATGTTTTGAACAGGATTCGGGTGAAAGATATTGCCGACGAGATAGGATATACAGAGAATTATATCAGCTCTGTTTTTAAGGCGGAGATGGGAATGAGTCTTCTTGAATATGTTAACAGTCGAAAGATAGAGATGGCTAAACAGATCATGGATAATAATACGATTCCGATCGCTGAGATAAGCGATCGGCCGGCTTTTTCCAATCCCGGTTATTTTTCGGCGATGTTTAAGAAAGTTACGGGGATGACGCCGAGTGAGTATCAAAAGAAGTGAAACAGGGGGGACGGGCCCTCACGCCCGACCTTTCTTTTTTAATGAAAAGGGTCATGACATCACTCCTTTCTGCAACCACAGCACTTAATCAGGCGTGGATCATGGCATAGCGCTTGCTGTTCAGCACACGAAGCATATGCTCCATCGGCGTGATATTGCCGTCAAACTTATGCTCCAGCGTATGGGTGCTTGCCCCGCTCGACAAAGCCGTACCGCGGGTGTGCGCCGTTACAGGCACCTGCATCTGCCAGCTGTTTACGTTATGGAAAACTACCGCGGGCATTTGATATCCGTAAGTTTCGAAGCGCTCTTTGGCGTTTTCGTACACGGTTTTATCCGCGTTTCTCATGGCACAGTTGAATTCCATGTCAGAGAAAATATAGATTACGGACGGAAGCTCTTTCTGTCTTGCACCGCTTTTTACAGCAGTATTCAGGATCAGGTCAAAAACTGCTTCCAGGTTAGTACTTCCTCCCCAGGGAAGTGTACCGATATACTTCAGCTTGTCGCGCAGCGAGTTGCCGTGTATCTCGACAAGATGCGGCGTGCTTTCAAAGGTGATCAGGTGATTGTGGAAAACACCTTCGCAGCGCTCTGCACAATAGAGGCCCATCGCCTGAGAAATAAGAGCCGGCTTTAATCCCTTGGACCAATACATGGATCCCGAAGTATCTACCACGCTGATAGCGTTTGTGTTGTTGATTGCTCCGGGCAGATGATTCCAAAGCTGCTCCAGCAAATCCATGCCTTCCGCATCATGCGAGCTCCATCTGCTGCCGTTGAAGAACGGTCTGAGCACTTCATAGGGGAACAGCGTCTCGGTGTGGATCTTTTTTTCTCCCGATGCTACTTCCACCAGATATTCGGTAAAACGGTCACCATCGGCACGCTCAAAAGCACTGCGATATTTCAGCATTGCCTGTGCGGGAATTGCTTCATAGTTGACTTTATCGGGACGCTTTTTGGTCAGCATGCATTCTGTAAGGCCTATTCTGGCCCTGAGTGCAGTGATCAGACGACGGTATTCCTTTTTGTCCATTCCAAGCGCAGAGATCAGACTCTGTGCGGCCTTCCGGGTACGTCTGCTCGAAGTGTTATCTGAGGGGAGCCATTTTGCCAGAAGCGAAATGTGCGCGTCTTCTTCGCCTGCTTCTCGGCGATTCAAAGCAGCTTCGTCAGCAGCGAGCTGTTCTTTTATTACCTGCACGGCCTCTTTCCATGCGGAGGTTCCCATCAGGCAAAGCAGGTCGTCAAAACGGCCGAACTCAGCGATGTAGGAAACGTTCTTCCGGGCGGATTCAGGCCAGGTGATTGCCACATGACGAAGAAGTGTACGGAAAAGCTTGCGTTCGCCCATGCCTCCGCGGATGTCCCGCAGATGGAATAAAAGCTTCATGGCAAGTTCCGGGGTCTCGATGTATGCACGTTCGAAAAGGAGAATCTGATCCTCGCGTCTTCTGTAACGCATGCCGCCTGCAACAGCGAAGAAATCCAGGCAGGCATCTCCCGAGCTGCCGTGCGTTTTTGCACCGTTGAGGGTTCGCGTATAGTTGGCTTCTCTTTTCAGATTATCCAGATAGCTCATCCTTTTTCCTCCTTTCCTCCGTGCTGACGACATTTCAGCCGCCGCGAGGGCTGCTATATCCGCTTCAAATCAGAGTCCCGAAAGGCGCTTTCCGGGATGTCATCCTTTGGAGCATGCAGTTGCGCCTTGCCATACTTCCAAAGACAGGTGACCGTTGTTCCTTCTTCGCCCTCGAAGAAACCTGACCGCCTCGGGCATCTCAGCCCGCGCGGGCAGTGCAGTCTGCCTGCGGAGAACCTTTATCGCTCCCCAATGTCTGTTTCGATTTGGCTATTGCCGCCCTCCCCGTTTCGGGAAGGTGTGTTGGCAGAGGATGCTCTGCATCGCTTCGCCGCACGGTATCCGCCGGTCATGTTGAAATG
>CAMNGN010000222.1 GCA_946538475.1 uncultured Blautia sp. | reverse complement strand
CGGAGGCGGAATCCTTAGAATCGCAGATAGCAGATTGTGCGGTCGTTGGGGGCAGATTTTTTCATTTATTGAATGATGGAGAAGATCTGTCCCCAAATGCCGTTATTTTAGCAGCGTATAGAACCGTCCCCGACGTCCGCCGAATGCCTTAGTTGTCAAAATGAGCGGATACATCCCGAAGCGTTTCGATGATCGGCAAATGCTGCGGACACACGCCCTCGCACTGACCGCACCCGATGCAGTCTCCCGCCTTTCCGAAGTGCTCGGTCAGCTTCGTGTAGTTGGTAAAGTTGATCGTCCATCCCTTGTGAGCCATATCCTCCCTCATATCCTCGTTGTATAGTGAGAAATACTGGGGGATCGCAATCTTCATCGGACACCCTTCCGTACAATAGGAACATCCTGTACACGGAATTGCGATCTGACCGTTGATGATGGAAGCGACTTTATGCGTCAGAGCGATTTCATCCTCACTTAAGGGTCTGAAATCCTTCATATAGCTCAGGTTGTCCCGCATCTGCTCAATATTGCTCATACCGGAGAGCACCATCATAACATTCTCAAGACCGGCGGCGAAACGGATCGCCCAGGAAGCAACGGACAGATCCGGTTCACGTTCCTTCAGGAGAGCTTCCGCTTCTGCGGGGACATTTGCCAGCGTGCCGCCCTTCACCGGCTCCATGACGATGACGGGCTTGCCGTGTCTCGTCGCTACCTCATAAACCTCCCGGGAGTGGATCCATTCACTTTCCCAGTCAAGATAATTGATCTGCAGCTGTACAAATTCCATCTCAGGATGTTTCGTCAGGATCTCATCCAACAGCTCGGGCGTATCGTGATAGGAGAATCCGACGTGCTTTACCAGTCCCTCGCGCTTCTTGTTCAGCAGCCAGTTGAAACAGTCAAATTTTTCATAATGGGGATAGCTGCCGGCCTCAATGCCGTGCAGCAGATAATAGTCAAAATATCCTGCGCCGGTCTTTCGCAGCTGTTCATTAAAGATCTCGTCTCTGCCTTCGAACGAGTTGAAAAATCCGTTGTGAAGCTTTGTCGCCAGAGTGAAGGAGTCTCTGGGATAGCGGTCCACCAGCGCGGCTTTTGCGGTGTCTTCGCTTGCGAAGCCGTTGTACATCCATGCTGTATCAAAATAGGTGAACCCGTTCTCTATGAAAAGGTCGACCATTTTCTTGACCTGTTCAATGTCTACTTTGGATGGGTCGTTGGGATCCAGGGTGGGCATTCTCATCAGACCGAAGCCGAGTTTTTTCATCTGTGTTTCCTCCTCGTAGGGTATTCTCAGACTATCTGTGTCTTTTAACATAATAAAGCATTGAAATTCGCATGTCCAGACTTCGGGGACGGTTCTTCCGGCAGGTAAATTTGCGGCATTCGGGGACGGTTCTTCCGGCAGGTAAATTTGCGGCATTTGGGGACAGATCTTTCTCCAGGAAGAAGGGAGCCTATCAAATCCGTCTGCCGCGTTCAAGCTCTCCCGCGCAGATATGCATAAAAGTCAAGGAGAACGTGCATTTGCTCAAGAGATGCAAGATGTCCCGCCCAGATATGCATAAAAGGCATATCTGGGCATTCCATATAAGTATTTGTACAAAATAAAAACCATGAGTATAATAAACTTGCCGGATATCAGACACACTCCCGGGCGAAATACCTTCTCATCAGGGGTGCCCACCAGACAGGACGTGGATCGCAGATGGTGATATCGAGATATACGCTCAGCAGGGGTGCCCGCGAATGACCGGCAGACTAAACAGACGGAACTTCACAGAAACAGGAGGCATGTTCTAACAAAATGAATGTTTTTGAGAATAGAGTATTTGACGAAGAGAGAGCTTTGTACGGCAGCCGCGGTGCGGAGGTGAGATCCTGCCGCTTTGACGGGCCGGCCGACGGGGAGAGCGCACTGAAAGAATGCAGGGATATCACAGTCAGCGACTGCTTCTTCAACCTTCGGTACCCCTTCTGGCACGACGAGCACCTTACCATTTCGGGCAGTGAATTAACGGAGCTTTGCCGCGCGGCTCTCTGGTATTCGGAGGATATTCATATCAGGGATTCAAAACTGCATGGAATCAAAGCCCTGCGCGAATGCGCGAACGTTGTGATCGAGAACAGTGATATCATTTCGCCGGAGTTCGGCTGGTCCGTGCGCGGCATTAAAATGAGCGGCACCCATGCGGAGGGCGAGTATTTCATGCTGCGGTCGGATCACCTGGAATTTGACCATGTGACACTTAAAGGAAAATATTCGTTCCAATACATAACGGATTCTGTTTTTACCGGCTGTGATTTTGACACGAAGGACGCGTTCTGGCACGCGAAAAACGTGCTGGTAAAGGACAGCGTGATAAAGGGCGAGTACCTGGCATGGTACTGTGAAAATGTGACCTTCGAGAACTGCACGATCATCGGGACGCAGCCGCTCTGCTACTGCAAGGGGCTGAGGCTTGTGAACTGCCGGATGATCGACACGGATCTTGCATTTGAAAAATCAGAGGTAGAGGCAAATATCACCACCTCCGTAGACAGCGTCAAAAACCCGAAGAGCGGTCTGATCCGGGTTCCGGCTGTCGGCGGGATCATTATGGATGATCCGGAAGCCAAAGGTCAGGTCGTCGTGCAGGCTTGCGGACGGACAGAAGAGAAGTGAATTTGTCAAAAATGTTGTCAGGCGGAATCGAACGAGGCCGAATGAGGGGCATCATAGAACGGCGCAAATGGGCGTAAAAGTCGTAAAGCCGTAAAAGAAA
>CAMNGN010000221.1 GCA_946538475.1 uncultured Blautia sp. | reverse complement strand
TGGCCATGCCGAGGACAGCGGAGATTTCGGCGGCGGTCAACAGGTGCAGGTGGACAAAGATGGAAGGCTGTAAGAAAACTTGAACCGATACAGGCAGTCCACTGCCTCTAAATCGCGGAGATGTAGGTGAGGGTCAGGGAACCTGCCTGTGTCAGGAGCAAGTAGCGAAGCAGATTGTGAGTGTCTACGTTACTTAGCTATGTGCTTCAGGCTTCGGAATAATTGCCGAGAAAAACGAATTCGGGGCACTCGTTCCTCAGCTCATCGAGCATGACCCGGACCTCGGGGACGGCGCACGACGCATCTGCGTCGATGTAGAAACGGAATTCGAAATTCCTGCCCACGATCGGGCTGCTCTCGAGCTTTGTTATGTTGATGTCCCTTTTCGCGAACTTTCCGATGATCTTGTAGAGCGACCCCGGTTCGTGGGGGACGGAGAGTATCATAGATATACGGTTCGATCCCGGATAGATTTTCGGTTCCTTTAATATGCAGACGAACCTTGTATAGTTGTTGTCGCTGTCGGATACCCGGGTCGACAGGGCAGAAAGTCCGTAGATCTCCGCGGCTTCCGGGGAGGCGATGGCAGCGGCTCCTTTGTCTTCCGTTTCACTGACATACCTGGCTGCCATGGCTGTATTGAGCACAGGGATGATTGCAGCCTGATCTTCCATCTTCTTCAGAAAATGCGAGCACTGGCCGAGAGCCTGCTCATGAGATCTTATGCTGGTCACGTCCGCAAGATTTGTTCCGGGCTTTACCAGGAGCTGATGACGGATGAGTATTCTCTCCGCCCGGATGATATACACGCCGGCATTTTTGAGGAGCTGATATGTCGCGCGGACCGATCCGTAGGAATTATTCTCAATAGGAAGAATTCCGTAATCGACCATGCCGCTTTTCACTGCCTCGATTACTCCGGAGAAGGTCTTGAAGAACATCGGCATCGATTTTGCGAACATACGGTTCGCGGCCTGCTGCGAATAGGCTCCTTTTACACCCTGGCAGGCAACTCGTCCCTCATTGGGAAACGTCTCCGTACTGCCGAGCAGTTCCATGTTGATTCCTGCAACTCTTATAATATCGCTCATTTTTTCCATTCCTTTCACTTTCGAATTATAACGGGACCTTATCATTGTTTTATCGATCAGACTCAGAGACACAGCCGCCGCGCACAATTTTGTGTATTGCTTTAAGTTCCGGTACTGCCTGTGCAAATCTTTCCGGAGTCAGCGACTGCGGTCCGTCACATTTTGCGTGCTGCGGATCGTTGTGGACTTCTATGAGGACACCGTCGGCACCTGCGGCTATACCTGCATTTGCAAGAGCCGGGACCCACTGATATCTGCCACAGGCATGAGACGGATCTATAATGATGGGCAGATGCGTGAGCTGGCGAAGGACCGGTACACATGAAACATCAAGAGTGTTTCTTGTGTACGTTTCGAATGTTCGAATCCCCCGCTCGCACAGAATAACGTTGCCGTTCCCTCCGGCCAGGATATACTCGGCACTCATGAGCCACTCCTCATATGTTGAGGAAAGCCCTCTTTTTAAGAGGACAGGTTTTTCCTGCTTTCCCAGTGCTTTTAAGAGAGAAAAATTCTGCATATTTCTGGCGCCGACCTGAAGAATATCAATGTCGGCGAAGAGGGGGAGCTGCGACGCGTCCATGATCTCGGAGACGACCGGGAGCCCGGTGGCCTCTTTGGCCGCCAGAAGGATGCGGATCCCCTCGATTCCGAGTCCCTGGAAAGAGTAAGGGGATGAGCGCGGCTTGAACGCGCCGCCTCTGAGAATCGTCGCTCCGCCCTCTTTCACAGCTTCAGCGATTCCCACCATCTGCTCCTCAGATTCGACAGAGCAGGGACCTGCGATAATCGTCAGAGCGCCACCGCCGATTCGGACATCTCCGACATCGATGACGGTATCATCCGGGTGGAACTTGCGATTCACATTTTTAAAAGGTTCCTGCACACGCTTGACGTCCTCCACGATATCGAGTGCGGAGATCAGGTCAATATCGACCCGACTCGTGTCACCGACGAGTCCGAGGATCGTCTTTCCCGTTCCGACTGTCGGGTGCACTTTGATGCCCATGCCGGACAGCCAGTATTCCAGGTTATCGAGCTGGTCTTTGTCCGGATTATTCTTTAGGATGATGATCATTTCTGCTTCCTCCGTTTTTATTAGAATAAAAAAGCACCGCAGCCCTGTCGGCTGCGGTGCGGATTTACATACCGGGTGGAACGATGCCGGATTACACACTCTTTTCAGCCAACGCGAAAAATGCCTTACCGAAAAAGGTAAAGCCCGCAAAGCCGAAAAAGAAATTCATTGATGAGGTATGTGACATTGTTCCGATTCCTTTAATCTTTATATGCACTTTACCTTAACAAAGTGCTGTGGCGTTGTCAAGTGCTTTATTCCGCTGAAGCAAAGTATCAAAAAGAAAAGTGATATAGTGAATCTCTGATGCATCTTGCATTCCTTTTTCAAAGGGAATAGAATTAAGACAACAGTTAGAATTATCTAACCGTTTTTACGCCAACAGGGAGGAAGCAAGATGTTCCGGGAGCAGGTGGCTTTCGGGGCTTTACAGGGAAGCAGAAGTCACCATGGTGGAAGGAATCGGGTGCTTTATCTGCAGGAAATAACAGCTTATAGGTCAGATGACCTCTGAGGTGAAAAGACTTTCACGGTCATAGGAGGCATAACAATGCAATTTGATGAAATGGGAAACAGATCCGGAAAAACACTGATGCTGCTTC
>CAMNGN010000220.1 GCA_946538475.1 uncultured Blautia sp. | reverse complement strand
ATGACATCGTTCTTTCGGGCTGCAGCGAGCAGGGAACCGGCATGCCGGACGGCAATACACCGGCTCATTTCAGAGTTCCTCTTACTTCGGAGGTCCTTTTCCCGGATCTGGATTCTATTTTTGACCGCGCTTATGGCAGATACCTTGGCGGCGGCCCCGGCATGAACCATGACGACTGGATCAACTATTACGCAAAAGAGAACGGACTTACACCCGAGCAGATCGACGATGTCCTTTCTCATCAGGCATATCACTTCCGCCGCGCCGCAGCGCTCTGCCCGCGTGCGATCCGCAGGACTCCGTACGAAGAGCTTGCAAAGAAAGCCGGATATGACGATGTCTGGGAATACATGAAATCGCCCTACAATCCCAAGATGACACAGTACCTGCGTACCGCAAGTGACTCCTGTGTGGCTGACGGTGCCGCAGCGTGCATCGTAGTTCCGACCGAGATTGCGCATCAGTTCACCGACAAACCGATCGAGGTTCTCGGCGTAGGTGCATCCGTACTGGACGCGATCGTACCGCATCTTGAGAAGAAAGCAACCGCGGAAGCCGCACGCCAGGTATTCGAGCTGACCGGCCTTACCGCAGACGACATCGATCTTCTGTATGTCAACGACTTTATCGGTTCCTCCGCCTTCCTGGCAGCCGAAGAGATCGGCTATCTTCCGAAGGGAGAAGGATGGAAGTATGTTCTTGACGGAAGGATCGCTTATGACGGAGACAAGCCGATGAATACCAACGGCGGAAGAACCTCCTACGGACATGCATTCGGTGCTTCCGGTATGGCGGATGTGTTCGAAGCAGTGACCCAGATGCGCGGCGAAGCCGGCGAGCGCCAGGTTAAGAAACTTCCGAAACGTGTGTTCCTTCGCGGATTCGGCGGCGCACAGAATGTCCGCGCGATCATCCTGGAATCGAAGTTTTAATCGACAGTCCACGAAGCGGACCGTCGGCTGAGCGGAAAGCAGTACAGTATATCGCTGTTTTCCTTCGATTCGACGGTTCACATCATACCATCATACGAAAGGAAGAAAGATACGATGAATCCCGAAAGAATGACAACAGAAGAATTCTGGAACCCTGAGCATATCGTGGAAAAATTCTGGAACGGACTCAAGGACGGCGTGATCTATGCAAGAAAATGCAAAGAGTGCGGCGCGATCGAGTTTCCGCCTCATCTTGCCTGCAACACCTGCGGATATCACGAGACAGAGTGGACCACACTTACCGGCAAAGGCGAGCTGAAGAGCTTTGTGTTCACAGGTGTCCTTAATGCCCGTCTTGAGCTTGAGGACCGCGGACTCAAATACGTGTGCGGCGAAGTGCAGCTCGACGAAGGCCCGTCGATCAATGCCGTTATCGTCGGCATCAATAAGAGAAAAGCACGTGAGATCGACGGCAAGCTTCCGGTAAGAGTACGTCCGGTATTCTATGATATGGGAAGATATACAACACTGTTTTTTGAACTGGATGAATAATGAAGACAACAAATAAACTGCGAATCTATATCACAATCGTATGCATCAGCTTTCTGCAGGGCCTGCAGTTCGGACCGTCGCCGGTCCTTGCGGCGATAAGCGAACACTATCCGAACGTCAGCCGGAGCATGGTCCAGATGCTGATCACCGCACCGTCCCTCGTGGGAATGGTCTTTGCCCTTCTCTGCGGGGTGCTGGTGACAAAGATCAGCAAAAAGAAGCTTCTTCTGGCAGCAGCCTTTGTGGCCTTTGCCGTCGGCATGGTCCCGCTGTTTACGGACAGCTTTCCGGTCCTGTTCGCGATGCGTACGATCTATGGATTCAGTCTTGGCCTTGCAACGGCCCTCAACACCGCTGTGGTCGCGGAATGGTTCACGGGTGACGAAAGAGTCATCGCGATGGGCGTGCAGTCCGCCAGCGTGGGGGCCGGAATCGCGGTCATCACAGCAACGGCCGGAAGGCTGGGCAACGTAGATTTTTCAAAATCTTATTGGATCAACGTGGTCGGAGCCGTGTGCTTTGTGCTCATTCTGCTCTGCCTGCCGGATACCGGTAAGACCGAGAGCGAAGGCGGAAAAGGCGCCCGCGTGAACACACAGGTGTTTCTCATTGCGCTGCTTGCCTTCCTCGAAAACTTTTTCCTGATCAGCTACACGACCAACATTTCGATGCACATCGAAGGCAGCTTTGCAAACAGCGCCTCCGTAGCCGGAACACTGACATCGATCTTCTCGGTAGCACAGATCGTCATCGGGCTGCTGCTCGGCGCGGTATCAAAAGTGACCAAAAAAGCGACGATATCCGTCGCGATGCTGTCCTTCGCGCTTGGCGCCGTACTCCTGGTGCTGTTCCCGCAGAGTCTGCCCCTGCTCGGCATCGGCTCTTTCCTCTGCGGTTTCTCCCAGGGCTGCTTCATCCCGACCTCAATGGTGGAAGCCTCCAACGCAGTACCGGCCTCCGCCGCCGCAATGGCCGCCGGAATAGTGTCCAGCGCCAACTGCCTGGGCCAGATCGTGTCCCCGGTAGTCCTGAACACGGTATCAAAAGCCCTGTTCGGCAGCACATCCTCAAGAAATACATTTATCCTGTGCGCAATAGGAATGACAATCTCCGCAGCCGCAGGTTTCATGATCATGAATAAAAAAACAGCAAAAGCTGAATAGAAAAGCAACTAAAGCAGGATCGTATTTACTGATCCTGCTTTTTTTAAAAGGGATCATCTACGAAAAAAAGGAACGCTTATGTATGCGAAAAAAACGTGCTTATGGTAAAAAAAGCGTGCCCGGGAGGGGTGGGGG
>CAMNGN010000219.1 GCA_946538475.1 uncultured Blautia sp. | reverse complement strand
AACGTAAAGAATCAGGGCAGCCTGAATAAGATCCTTGACATGGTTCCCGATCTGGTAAATAAGTTCGGCGGCAGCAAGGACAGCGAGGATGACGATACGGTCACTATTGAAGAATAAAGATAAAAAATGCGCGGTGATCACCGCGCATTCTTTTTTTTAGTTAAATGAAACCGGCAAACCGCTTCGCTACTTGCCGCTAACCGATAGCGAGCTATCGGTTAAATAAGCTTAAATGGCTGCTCTTTCTACTTTTCCGGATCTCAAGCAGGAAGTACAAACGTACATTCTCTTATTTCCGCCATCCGTTGTTTTAACACGGACAGACTTAATATTGGACTTCCACATTTTGTTGGATCTTCTATGGGAATGACTCACATTATTTCCAAAATGAGCTCCTTTATCGCAAATTGCACATCTAGCCATGACTGCACCTCCTTGCCGCTTATTTTCAACAGTCACTATTTTAACAGATGCTATATGCTTTTGCAAGCAAAAAAAATCAAAATAAGGAAAATATATGTTTCCTTTTTATAGAAAAGAGGTTATAATACTTGTGCGTGATTTGCTTGCGCATAAAAATAACTGCAGGAGGTCAACCTATGAAGGGATGTATAGATACCGGTCTTGGACGGGTCGTAATAGATACTGACGTCATTGCAACCTACGCCGGGAGTGTTGCCGTCGAATGCTTCGGTATCGTAGGAATGGCAGCTGTCAGTATGAAGGACGGGCTGGTCAAGCTGCTTCGCAGAGACAGTCTGAAACACGGAATTTCGGTCAGGATCGATGAGGACAATCGTATCCGTCTCGATTTTCATGTCATCGTAGTGTACGGGATCAGCATCAGTACGATCGCTGATAACCTGATCAATAATGTAAAATATAAGGTGGAAGCTTTTACAGGTATGGAGATCGAAAAGATCAATATTTTTGTAGAAGGAGTCCGTACGATCGACTGATTTTTCAGACCAAATTAAGAGTATACAGGAGGAATATCCGGTGAGTAATAAAACCATAGATGCCGCTGTATTGTCCGGAATGTTTCTGGCCGGTGCCCGGAATCTTGAAGCAAAGAAAGAATGGATAAACGAACTGAACGTATTTCCGGTTCCCGATGGAGACACGGGAACAAATATGACGCTCACGATCATGTCGGCGGCATCGGAAGTGATGGGGCTCGAGAACCCCGATATGGACACGCTTTGCAAAGCCATATCTTCGGGAAGTTTAAGAGGCGCACGAGGTAATTCGGGAGTTATTCTTTCACAGCTGCTCAGAGGATTTACCAGGGGAATCAAAGGTGCAGAAGAGCTTGACGCGGTGATCATCGCAGAGGCTTTCGGTAAAGCTGTGGAGACCGCATATAAAGCGGTCATGAAGCCGAAAGAGGGAACAATTCTGACTGTCGCGCGCGAAACGGCCGCAAAAGCAGCCGAGCTGTGCGAAGCGGCAGAGGATCTGGACACATTTTTCGATCAGGTATTTGCATGCGCCGAAGAAACACTCAAACGTACACCCGAACTGCTTCCGGTACTGAAAGAAGCCGGCGTTGTCGATTCGGGCGGACAGGGACTTGTGGAGGTCCTTCGCGGGGCTATCGACGGATACCACGGAAAGGAGATCGATTACAGCTCCTTCGTTTCCGCAGCTTCGCCTGCTAAAGTCACCCGCATTTCCGAGGAGACGGAAAAAGAGATCAAATTCGGCTATTGTACCGAGTTTATCGTTCTGCTCGACAAGCCGCTTTCGGAAGAAGAGGAATATAAATTTAAAGATTATCTGATGTCGATCGGTGATTCCGTCGTCATCGTCGCCGATGATGAGCTGGTCAAGGTGCATGTGCACACAAACCATCCGGGCGAAGTTTTCGAGAGAGGCCTGACTTACGGTGCTCTTTCACGTATGAAAGTAGACAATATGCGCGAAGAGCATCAGGAAAAGCTGATCAAGGATGCCGAGAAGCTCGCCGCACAGCAGCTTGAGGAAGATAAAGCAAGAAGACTTCCTCTCAAGGAATATGGGTTTATCGCGGTTTCCGCAGGTGCGGGCCTTTCGGGAGTGTTCAAGGAACTTGGCGTCGACTTTATTATAGAAGGCGGCCAGACGATGAACCCCAGCACGGAAGATATGCTGAACGCGATCGCAAATGTCCGGGCTAAGACGATCTATATCCTGCCAAACAACAAAAATATTGTTCTGGCAGCCAATCAGGCAAGAGATCTGACTACCGACACAGAGATCGTAGTCGTTCCGACAAGCACGATCCCGCAGGGTATCAGCGCGATGATCAGCTTCTCGCCGGAACTGTCCGGAGAAGAGAATTTAGCTGCCATGGAGGAAGCCATCAGTCTGGTGAAGACCGGACAGATCACCTACGCGGTGCGTGATACACGTGTCGATGAGAAAGAAATCCATCAGGGCGACGCAATGGGTGTAGGCGATCACGGCATTCTCGCTGTCGGCGAGGACCGTGCCGAGGTTTCCCTTGCGACTGTCGAAGAGATGATCACGGAGGACAGCGAAGTGATCAGCGTGTATTATGGCGGAGGCGTCGAAGAAGAAGAGGCCGAAGAACTGCGCAGTGCTCTGGAAGAAAAGTATCCCGACATGGATGTCGAGCTGGTCGAAGGCGGTCAGCCGATCTACTACTATATTATCTCGGTAGAATAATTGATGCCGGGTCAATGGGGACGTATCTTTTTGACCCATTTTTGCTCGCAAAAGTGGGTCAAAGAGATACATCCCCATTGACCCGGCCCACTTTTTGTCAAACGGAGGGACAGCATGGAAAGGCCTGTCAGAGAGCTCAAAGGCGTCGGTGAAAAGACCCAGAAGCTGCTGGAAAGC
>CAMNGN010000218.1 GCA_946538475.1 uncultured Blautia sp. | reverse complement strand
AGGATGAGCAGCACCACCATCATGATCTTCACGATCGAAAAGAGCACGGTGGACAGCAGGAACCAACGTGAAAGAAGCTTTCCCGTAAAGACGGCAAGCGCTATTCCGACGACCAGAAGCAGCATGTACAGGAGGTACAAAAACACCTGGGCGAGTCCCACGTGTACAAGGTCATATATATGGCTTCCTTTTCCCAGTTCCCGGCTCTTTCTCATCGCGCCTTTTGTGTCGTCGTCCTCCAGCGTATAGTACCAGAATGAGAACATAAAACGCGAAAAAGGAACACATAAAAAAGCAAAAACGATCGCCACCACCAGAATATAGGTGGGACCGTTTTTCCCGGTAATAAGGATCATATTGGGGACGGAATAGGAAGAAAGGAGCTCCGGGATCTGACCGACAAGGAAAAACGGCACCATCAGGTAAATGAGCAGGCCCATTCCTCTCCTGCCCTTTTTGAATAGTCCTGCGGTGCTCCTGAGAGCAAACCGGATCGTGTCCGAGACATCCGTCTTCTGACCGCAGCGCGAACAGTGTACCACATAGATGATCGCACTCATATCGACCAGTGCGTAAAGCCCGCCTACGACCAGTATGACAAACAGGATGACATAGGTAAGCGGGTTTCTTAAGAATCGCCACACGTTCTCAAGAGTGAGATACCGGTAGCCCGTTACCATCATGGTAAGATCTACCGCTCCGTAAAGAAGCGGCACAAACACAGTGACGCCCAGCAGCTTGTAAAGCAGTTCAAACCACCAGAACGTTCCGGCGTTGAAGCGGAGCAGCTTCACCGCCTTGCCCGACCTCGCCCGGAGTTTGCCGGGCGGCCGGGCAGGTTTTTCTGATTTTTGTCTCTTTTTCACAGTCTCGCAAGCTCCATCAGGAATAATTCGTAATAATCATCCTGTCCTTCCAGCATCGGAGAATTTTCTCCTCCTCCGTTGGTGCTCCGCTTCATCGAAGCGTAACTGTCTTCGCCGCTCGAGATCAGGTCCATCTCGTAAAGAGGAAAGCCTTCCTCTGTGCTGATGCGGCAGAACGTGGATAGCGGATTCTTTCCGTGTGCGGTTTCCAGAAGCCTTCTTTTCAGATCCGCGTCACTCTTTGCTTTATTTTTGAGCCCTTCCAGGGCTTCCCAAACATCCATTATTCTGCCTCCCGATCGCCGGCGATACTCTCATGCCTGCCGGTCACATCTCTATATCTTTAAAATGAAATTCGCTCCTGCCGGAGGCATAATCTCCCACGATCTGCCCGTGGCCGTAAAGTTTATACTTGTATGTCACAAGCCCCTCAAGCCCCACAGGTCCGCGCGCATGGATCTTTCCGGTGCTGATGCCCACCTCGGCGCCGAAGCCGTAGCGGAACCCATCTGCAAATCTGGTAGAACAGTTTCTGTATACTCCCGCCGAATCGACAAGCTCCATGAATTCCTCCGCCTTCTCATCGGACTCCGTGATGATACAGTCCGTATGATGCGAGCCGAAGCGGTTGATGTGATCGACCGCCTCCTCGAGCGAGGAGACAAGCTTGACCGATACGATAAGGGCAAGATATTCGATAAATCCGTCGTCCCCTATCGTCTCTCCGCCGATCAGGTCCGTGACTTCTTTTGTTCCTCTGAGTGCTATGCCTTCTTTTTGAAGCATCGCAGAAAGCTTTGGAAGGAACTCCTCCGCTATGCTTCTGTCTACAAGCAGTGTTTCCACCGCGTTGCAGGCAGCGGTATACTGCGTTTTCGCATCGGCGATGATCCGCAGTGCTTCTTCCTGATCGGCCTCACTGTCCACATATATGTGACATATGCCGTCCGCATGTCCCATGACCGGAATGCGGGTGTGGTTCATGATGTACTGCACAAAGCTGTTGGAGCCCCTGGGAATGAGAAGATCCACCAGGCCGTCACACTGCAGCAGTTCGTCGATCTCGTTGTGCTGCTCGGCCTGAAGCAGGCAGTTTTCGGGATAGCCGGCCTCAAGCAGGCAGGCATAGATGATGCTGAACAATATCCGGTTTGTGTACGTCGTCTCACGGCCGCCCTTGAGTATCGCGCAGTTTCCGCTCTTAATACAGAGCGTAGAGATCTGCACCAGAGCATCGGGCCTCGCTTCAAACACAACACCGATGACCCCGATCGGACAGGTGACTCTTCTGAGAAGAAGCCCCTCATCCAGCTCACGGTTGATCGTGATTTTTCCCAGCGGATCGGGAAGCGATATCAGCTGATCGATTCCTTTGGAAACGTCGGCCAGTTTCGCCTCGTTAAATTTGAGCCTTTTCATGACCGCGGGCGCCACCCCGTTCTTCTCCGCCTCGGTAAGATCCCTGAGATTCTCGACAAAGATCTCCTCACGCCTCGCATTCAGTTCTTCCTTGATGAGTGCAAGGGCATGATCGCGCGTTTCAACCGAAAGCGCGGCTACACGCGGAGATACCTTTTTCATTTTTCTGACTTCTTCTTTGATATTCATCTGTCTTTAACCCTCGCTGAAGTAGCGGATCTCGCTGTCTGCAAATACAACCATATAGACCGATGCAGCCAGCAGCAGCGCAAACACAACCGCAGTCACGATCCACAGTATGCCGGCGGCTACAAAAGTTCCGTCGATGATCGCTGCGACCAGATGTACGATCAGAAGCAGCGCCAAAAGTGCTCCGCCCAGGTCCATAAGCTTTAAACCTGCGGCGTAAGGCCCGTCCACTTCTCCAAACACCTGAAAATCCATGACCAGGGCACCGATCTTAAACAAAGCATAAACCGCGACAAGAATGAGTGCCGGGAGCGGATAGAAAAAGCCTTCTCTGTGTTTGATGATCGTGAACAGCAGCATGATCAGAAATAAAGCCGAAAGGATCACGC
>CAMNGN010000217.1 GCA_946538475.1 uncultured Blautia sp. | reverse complement strand
CGGGAAAGATAGGAAGGATCATAATTAAGCGCCCGGGAAAGCTCGGCCCGGTTGACTTCCAGTGCCGAGATCAGCTGATTAAGTTTGTTTCCCAATATTTTAGGATCCGGTTTTTTTGAAGATAATATCTCCGTAAAGGTATCGGTAACTGCTTCGAGGCTGTATTCAGGATGTCCGTTCTGCTCCGCGATGAGAGAAATCCCGTAGCACAGTTTTTTCAGTTGCTCGCTGTCTGCAAACGGTACGCGCTCTCCGTTGCGGTAGCGGCTTAGTACGGTGGGTGAAAGAGCCGAGACTTCTGCCAGTAGTTTTGCAGAGCAATTCAAATCAGTCATGTATTTGTTCAACTGGTCTTTGAATTCCATGATAAGCCTCCTTTCTTTCGTATTGACGCAAAAACAGATAATAAATGTTCCTATTTTAATGTACCTTATTTTCAGAAAAAATTGAAGACGATTACCGCAAGTGTCATTGACATTTGTTAAGATTCTCAGTTCGAAAATCGCCGTTGTTAATAAATCTTTATTTGAGTCAGGGAACCTGTCCCCGTGCTCACTGAAGTTAGCGATTGAGGTTGTGTGAGAATGAAAGTTGTGGTAAATTGACATGTAGAAAGCAGAAAGAGCGGAGTGATCCGCAGATGTCGCTTTATACAGATCAAATGAGGATTGGAGAACAGTAAATGAACATTGTTGATGAACGGCTCAGTAAACTTAGAAGAGTGATGAAGGAACACAAAATCGACGCATATTATGTCCCGACGGATGACTTTCACATGTCGGAATATGTGGGCGATTTTTTTAAGTGCAGAAGATATATCACCGGTTTTACCGGATCTGCGGGCTGCGCTGTGATCTCGCAGGATGCCGCCGGGCTTTGGGTGGACGGCAGATATTTTATCCAGGGAGAAGAGCAGACGAAGGACTCGTCGGTCACGCTTTATAAGCAGGGCGAGCCGGGAGTGCCCGAAGTGCATGACTATATCCGGGACCTGCTTAACGAGGGGCAGATCCTGGGATTTGACGGACGCAGCGTGAGTGCGGCTGAGGCGGCGGAATTTGGTGAGATGCTCGAGAAAAAGCACTGCGGGCTCATCTCGGACGTCGATCTTGTGGGAGAGATCTGGGAGGATCGTCCTGCGCTGTCGTGTGAACCCGCTTGGGAGCTGGACACGAAGTGGTGCGGCGAAGAACGGAAGGATAAGCTTTCAAGGCTTCGCAAAAAGATGGAGGAAGCCGGAGCGGACGGAATGGTCATCGGCACACTCGACGACATCGCCTGGCTGCTGAACATCCGCGGCAATGATGTGCCGTGCAATCCGGTGGTCCTTTCCTACCTTTTCGTCGGCCGGGAGAAAGCCGTGCTGTTTGTCAGAAAAGGTGCTTTCGATAAAAAACTCGAAGAATCTCTCGGCAAAGACGGGGTAGAACTCGCCGACTATGATGAGATCTATACCCGGCTCGGTAAAATCGAAGAAAGAAAGATCTGGATAACCGAGAAGCAGATCAACGCAAGGCTGGCTTCCTCCCTTCCGGGAGAGGCGGTCCGCATCAAAAGAGAAGACCCGATACAGCTCATGAAGGCGGTAAAAAACCCCGTAGAAGTGAGCAATATGAAGATGGCGCACATCAGGGACGGCGCCGCAGTGACCCGGTTTATCTTCTGGCTGAAACAGAACGTGGGCAAGATGAAGATCACCGAGATGAGCGCCGCGGATAAGCTTTACGAGTTCAGATCGGAGCAGGACAACTTTGCCGGAAACAGCTTTGATCCGATCATTGCATACGGCGAGCATGCGGCTATCTGCCACTATTTTGCGACCGAAGAGACCGACTATGAGCTGAAACCGCAGGGGATGGTCCTGGCAGATACGGGCGGCCAGTATTATGAAGGAACCACGGATATTACCAGAACGATCGTCCTTGGTCCGGTGACGGAGGAAGAGAAGAAATTCTTCACCCTGGTGCTTAAAGGCCACCTGCGCCTGATGGATGCCAAATTCCGAAGCGGTGTTTCGGGAATCAACCTCGACTATATTGCGAGAGAACCGCTGTGGCGTATCGGCAAGGATTTCAACCACGGAACAGGACATGGCGTGGGCTATTTTCTCAACGTGCATGAAGGACCGAATGGCTTCAGATGGAAACAGATGGCCGGCAGAAAAGACAGTGACGCGTTTGAACCGGGAATGATCACATCGGACGAGCCGGGATACTATGCCGAGGGCAAATTCGGCATCCGTCACGAAAACCTGATCCTCTGCAAGAGCGCAGGCGAATCAGACGGTATGGAATTTCTGGAATTTGAGCCGATCACGATGGTTCCTTTCGACCTTGAAGGGATCGATCCCGATCTGCTCGGAGCCGAAGATCGCGAGCTGCTGAACAGCTATCATCGGACAGTATACGAGAAGATCGCTCCGCTTCTTTCCGTGGAAGAACGCGCGATGCTGAAGGATGCGACAAGACCGATCTGACCATTGGCTATTTATAAAATAAGAATAAAAGTTCTGTTAAATCAAACAGGGCCTTGTTGCACCTGAGATAGGATGGTGGTATTTTAAGTTTACATATATTGACAGACAGATGGAGGCGATTTAATGAAACCAAATGACAACAAACCGGGGAGACTTCCCCTCTATGCGTACTACATCATAGCGATAGTGGCGATCATTCTCCTCAATTTTCTGGTGGTGCCATCGTTACAGGAAAGAAGTATCACGCAGACGGACTATACTACCTTCCTTGAAAATGTAGAAGACGGAAACGTGCTTAAAGCGGAAGTACAGACGGATTACATCTTCTATACCATGAAGAAAGATGGTGTTGAGGCGGTATATAAGACCGTAAGAATGAACGATCCCGAGCT
>CAMNGN010000216.1 GCA_946538475.1 uncultured Blautia sp. | reverse complement strand
ATGCCGCAGTGGCGGAACAGGCAGACGCACAGGACTTAAAATCCTGCGGGGCTTACCCCCCGTACGGGTTCGATTCCCGTCTGCGGCAGATAAAAAAGCTCTCAATCCCTTGTGTTATAAGGGTTGAGAGCTTTTTTCATTCCTTTGTGAGACAAAAAGATACGTCCGTGACTCACTTTTTCAGTGGTTTCGATACGTCCCCAATTACTCAAAGATGTACGTACCTGTAAAGGAACGATACGACCGCGAGCCGCAGGCATTTGTTCCACGGGCGGAATGTTCCGTCATTATACCCCGTGGTAATTTTCTTCTCAGCCGCCCAGGCGATTGCCTTGTCAAACTCAACATTCTTAGTCATACTCCTCAAGCAGACCCTCTATTCCCGTAAAGGTAAACTTCTCTTCATACTCCCTCTCCGGCTCTTCTCCGATTAGGACGCGATATGCGCCTGCTGCCAGCGCTTCCATCTCAAATTCTCCGGCGATCACTTCGACAGGGGCAAGATAGCCGCACATTTTACTGATGCGGTCGGTAAGATACGAATCCCTTGCTATGCCGCCGGTCAGAAGAATCGCATCTACTTCTCCTTCGAGAACAGCCCCCATCATACCGATATATTTACCGATCTGATAGATCATTCCGTCGTACACATAACGTGCATAGGTGTCGCCGTCCTCGATCCTTCTTTTGATCTCCTGCACGTCCGCAGTGCCGAGATGATCCATAAGGCCGCCTGTCATGTTCACGCGATTTTCCAGAGCCTTGCGATCCTGACCCGAAAATGCCATGTCCAGAACAGTCATAGCCTGCATCTCGCCGCACCTGGTGGGTGCCATCGGGCCGTCACCTTTGATCAGATTGGTGGAATCGATGATCTCACCTCTTCTGTGTGCAGAGACCGATACGCCTCCGCCGATGTGGCTGCAGATCAAATTCAGCTCCTCGTACTTCATCCCGATCTGTTCGGCGTAAAAGCGGCAGACTGCTTTCTGATTCAGCGTATGCGTAGAGCATACTTTGTATACACCTTTCATGCCGGTGATGCGGGCCAGCGGCTGAAGTTCGTCAGTTTCGGGTGAGTCTACGAAGAAAGCCTTGCAATGGTACTGCCGGGCGAGCATATCTGCGATGATACCGCCGAGATCCGCGTTATGTTTGTGTGTGGTCGGGTCTGTCAGTCTTTTGATCAGCGTCTCATTTATGTGGTAAGTACCGCCCTTGATCGGCCCTGTTCCGCCGCATCTGGCAACAATAGCCGTGCAGCCGTCCAAAGATAATCCTGCCTGTTCCAGAGTGCGTTCTATTCCCTCCACTCTGAGGTCCTTCTGATCAATGATCGATTTGAAACTTATGAGTTCCGCCGGATCATGCTCCGCCTTTCCCTCGTACAGTTTTTCTTTTCCGTTGAAAAGGGCTATTTTCGTCGAAGTAGACCCTATGTTCAGTGCAAATATTTTCATGTTATCCATTCGTCATTTCTCCTCTATCTTAATGAGTCGTTGGGGACGTTTCTCAATAATGTTACTCCAGCATTCTCTCCCGGAAAGCACCCAGCTCTTCGTCGGTAACTCCGCCTTTTTCTTTCAGGAATGCTTCAGCGTTGCCATAACGTTTGAACATCTCGTCAAAAGCTCCGTTCAGATAGTATTCATCGGCGATATTCGCCTCATACTCGAAGTCAGCTTCTTTCTGCGGGCCGCCGCGTTCCAGCACTCTTTTGTATGCTTCTTCTGCTCTGGATTTGGCTTCTATGTTTGTCATCATATAATCATCCATGATGGTCTCGTAAGAAACGCCCAGGACAGATAGTGTCAGAGCGGCCACCATTCCGCAGCGATCTTTTCCGCCAAAGCAGTGCCATAGGACAGCGCCGTTGTTGTAATCATGGGTAAGAACCCGACGGACTGCTTTTGCCAGATTGTCGCATATCGGTTCTTCGGTCACAAATTTGATGTATACCTCGTGCATGGGCGGATATATTTCGTAGGGCGGGAGGTTTTTCTCGTGTGTGATGCCGAGCTGCCCGCTTCTGAAAACAGCTGCGTCTACATGTGCTGCACCCGGTACCTCAACGTCGGGCAGTTCATTTTGCTCGGCGGTGTCGCGCAGATCTAATATTTCGCTCAGCGCGAAATGTTTTTGAAGATCCGATATGTCCTGCGGTGTGGCGTTCCGCAGATGTGCGGATCGCAGCAGCAAGCCCGTCCTTATGGTTTTCCCTTGCATATTCTGAATACCGCCTAAATCTCGGCAGTTGGTGATTCCCTCAAACAAAATTCTTCGGCCGTCTCTTTTCATCATTTTCACACTCCCGGGCGCTATCGTGTCGACGCCCCTGATCGGTTATATTCCGTCGAACCGGCAACACTTTCTGTTCTATACCATATTTTCCTGATGGAGCGGGGTAAAGACGAACAGAATCCGGCTCTTAGACAGACAATTCCTTTAATTCATCCAAATATTTAACCTTATAAATCAAACCCGCATGAAACAGGGGGACGGTTCCTCGTTCCAAGGGGCAAAATTAATTGGAATGTTTTCTGTTTTAACCCTTGGAACGAGGAACCGTCCCCCTGTTTCACTTTAATCCACATTCTTTGTCGCAATCATATCCACGCCCGTCCCGGCCACGTCGCGGAAGAGGACGTCGCCGATCCGCACCGGGCAGGGGACCGAGACGCCACGAAGGTCACGGATCACGTCCATGATCTTGCCCTTAGGTATATCGGAAGCGGTCTTAAGCGGCACCATGCGCTCGCCCGTTTTACTTCCGTACACCCGCACGGAGCTGGTCACGATACGCGTCGGAGCGGTCACCTCTTTGCGGGCGTATTTATCGCCCCTCGGGCAGGTATTGCCTGTGACGAGGAGGATCTCGCCGTCCTCGTCCATCATCACTTCGATCTGGCATCCCAGAGGACAGCCGATACATGTCAAATTTACCGTATTCATCACTTATCCTCCTCTATTCTGATCTCTGCTGAAG
>CAMNGN010000215.1 GCA_946538475.1 uncultured Blautia sp. | reverse complement strand
TCTTTGTCTTTTTCTTTGTCTTTTTCTTTATCCTTCTCTTTGTCTTTCGGCTCCCGGTTCTCTTTGCGGTCCTGTTCCTGATTCTGTCCTTTGCCTTTCTTCTTGCGGGGACGGAATTCCAGATCGTCCACCGGATACTCCGTGATCTCTTTCTGATCGTTCTCCTCTATCACCACTTTTACCAGCTGGCGAAGAACATTCACGCTGTGCACCGTGCCCTGTCTTCCGTCGGGGACCGTCACAAAGTCACCCAAAGCAGGCAGCTTCTTATTCAGCTCCTCATAGGTTTCCTGCTCGTTTTTCAGGCAGCACATCAGCCTGCCGCACACGCCCGAAATTTTTGTCTGATTGAGCGAAAGATTCTGCTCTTTTGCCATTTTGATCGAGACCGGGGCAAAATCAGACAGATACGAATGACAGCAGAGGCTTCTGCCGCAGATTCCGATACCGCCGAGTATTTTTGTTTCGTCCCTCACACCGATCTGGCGAAGTTCTATCCTGGTCTTAAAAATGGATGCCAGGTCTTTTACCAGAAGTCTGAAATCGACTCGGCCGTCAGCTGTAAAATAAAACAGCACTTTATTATTGTCAAAAGTATACTCCGCATCGATCAGCTTCATGTCCAGCTGATGCTCCCGTATCTTCTGCCTGCAGACTTTAAAAGCTTCTCTTTCTTTTTGCCTGTTCTGATCTTCCCTCTCATCATCTTCGGGAGTGGAAGGACGGATCACCTCCTTCAGAGGATGTACCACTTCCTTGTCCTTCACTTCCTTAGGACCCAGAACTACCCGGCCGTATTCCATGCCCCGCGCGGTTTCCACGATCACATGGTCATTCACTTCAATATCAAAATCCTTCGGATCAAAGTAATATATCTTACCTACATTCCGAAATCTGACACCAACAACTTTTGCCATCTTTACTCCATTCTAAAACATCTTTATCTTTCTCTGAAGGTCAAAAACAGAAGTTCCAGCGCAAGCTCGGGATTGACATTCGCACTGAGCCTCACCTTTGTCTTATCGATAGCCTCCAGTATCTTCTCCAGATTTTCATAGGATCTTTCACTGGCCTGATCCCTGATATAATTGATCTCCTGCTTAAAAACAAGATTATCGATCTCTCTCGTAGCTTTAAAGAGCAGTACATCTCTGAACCAGAACTGGAACAGATCGAGATAATCCTCTATCTTCGTCTTGTCCGCCGCAAGCTTTTTGATCTCCTCGGTAAGCTCGGAAACATCCATCTTGCCGGCATATTCCAGCAGATGCATCGCGTTTTGCGTAAGGTCCGAAAATTCCTGCGAAGCAGCTGCTTCCCTGGCTTTTCCTATGCTTCCCTGTGCAATGGTTGCATCGATCTCGGCCTGATAATCCGGAATATGCATATGCTCCATCAGGTACTGCTTGACAACAGCGTCATCGACTATCTTCAGATCCAGACGCACACACCTGGACAAAATGGTCGGAAGAAGAATATCCGCATTGTTTGTCAGCAGCATGATGACCGCATATTCGGGCGGCTCCTCTATCGTTTTGAGAAGTGCATTCTGCGCGGACGCATTCATCATCTCCGCATCCGGAATGATATAGATCTTATACTTGCCGTAGTACGGACGGATGGCGACATCGTGGATGACCTGGTCACGCACTTCCTCCACCGAGATCAGACCCGGCTTTTCGTGCTCGACAAAGATGATATCCGGGTGATTATTTCCGATAGCCTTTTTACAGGAATCACAGACCATGCAGGGTTCTGTTCCGCCTTTCTCACACTGAAGAGCCGCGGCAAAAGAACGGGCGACTGTTTTTTTACCCGCACCCGACTCTCCCGTCAGAAGGTAGGAATGTGATATTTTTCCCGATTCCATCGCATTTCTTAAATGACGAATAACCTCATCATGTCCGATAATATCATTAAAACCTATCATACAAAATCACCCCATTCCTGTGCCTTCTCAGCACCTTCACTTACTATAAATTTAACATAAAACGGGAGATTTGTCTATTACTGCCGCTCTCTGATATACTGAATGATATTCTTCAGACACTCTTCTTTATCATCATTGATAAAACGCACCGTTATCCCCGCACCCTCAAGTTTCTCCTCCGAAAAATCCTCCGCATCGGCAAGAAACCTGCGGCACATCTCGGCATACCGCCCGTTCTCCGGCTTTTTCTCTCTCTTCAGAGCCCTGGTAAGCCTCTCCCCATCTTCCACTTCGATATAGATCGGACAGACTTTATCCTGCCCGTAATAATCTCTCAGAGCGCAGAAAGATTCAAGAGTGCCTATTCCCAGATAGTTCGAACCGTCCCATGCTATCTGCCCGTCGTCAGCGGTAAAATAGGCCCATATTCCGTGAACCGTATGGTAATCTCTCTCCTCTATTATGATTCCTCTGCTTTTCATCTCAAGAAGTTCATCATGGGAGACAAAAAAGTACTCTCTGCCGTTTTCTTCTCCGTCACGCATGGGACGGGTAGTGTAAAGGATCAGTTTTTTAAAGGAAAATTCCTCTGTATTCATCAGCTCCCGGTATATCGAATCCTTCCCGGAAGCACTTTTTCCGATAATATAAAATAATTTGCTCATGTTCTTCTGCCGTTTTACAAAACACAGTCGATATACTCTCCTGTGCAGTCTTTTAATCCCGAAACATTCATTTCTTCAGCAATGTATCTTCTCATATTTTGTACAAATTGTAAAGATATCTGTTCCCCCGGCACAAGAAGGGGTATTCCCGGCGGATAAATACACATGAACTCCGCCGATATTTTTCCTACGCTCTCACAAAGAGGGATCGTGAGGGTCTTACCCTCCAAAGCCTCTCCCGGATTCATTATTTTTACCGGCCTGTCTTCGATAAACCTCCTGCTTCTTTCTTCCCTGCGGTCGACAATAACTGCTGCCCCGTCGATCTCTCTCACTGCCCTGTAAAGCCTTTCAAAACCTTCCTCGGTATCCGCCGGCGAAGTAAGAGCGGTCACATAATT
>CAMNGN010000214.1 GCA_946538475.1 uncultured Blautia sp. | reverse complement strand
GAACTGTTTCGAGCCCCCTTGTTCATAATTTGTTCACGGTGCCTGACACCGGTCAATTCCGCTTACTTATCTTCGAGACTATACCCATTCCGCATCTTCTCACTCGCCGTCGCCAGCACCTTATTCAGCGCGGTCGTGGTCATCTGCTCCGCCATGGCCGCAAGCTCCTCGTTCGCCTTCTTTGTAAGGCTGTAATCGCCGCTCTCTGCCATCATGCGGTCGTACTTAAGCAGCAGCTTTCTGCCCTCGGTCTGCACCGATGCCTGATAGCGCCCGATGTTCTGGATACAGGCTCCGTACCAGGGGTCGGCCAGCGCGCCAATCAGCCGGCTTCCCCAGTAGAAGTTTGTGGTGGAAGCATCTGTCGTGACTTCCTTCAGATATTTAGGTATATCCGGCACATTGGTATAGAGGGGAAGAAATGCGCCGAACGTCGTCGACCCGAAGCAGATCCACTCGATACCGCGGATCTCCTCGGGCACATCGTCCCTGATCTGGCAAATCGCGGTGACGCCGGTGCGATTGATGCCGATGGGGCGATAGATTCCCCGCTTCTGCGGGTTTCTGTTGCTGTACGGATCATAAGGCGTCCCCTGATAGTGCGTCGAAAGGATATACTCCACATCCTCCACCGTCACCTTACGGTCGGGAACCAGGCACCAGGGAATGTTGTCGCTCTCGGGACCGAACTCTGCGCCTTCGCCGTCCCAGCTGTGGGAATACGGAGCCAGATATCTGCCCATGAACCAGGCTCTCGGTGTATTGTATACGTGGTCCATATCGGTGCGGGAGCCAAAAATATTTCTCGGGTTGAACCTGCCGTCCTGATTGAGATCGAGCCGGTTCGCCTCCATGAATTCTTTGAGATCTGCGGAGCAAAGATGCTCCTTCTTCTCTCCAAACGCATCTTCAAGGTCAAAATTGTCCAGGCCAAACTGATTCGGGGCGATCACACATGCGTCATCCGGCACCTTGCGTGCGATCCAGTGATGTCCCCCGATCGTCTCCAGCCACCATACTTCATCCTTATCATTAAACGCGATTCCGTTGGATTCATAGGTTCCATACTGTTCAAGAAGCGCTCCCAGGCGAAGCACACCTTCTCTCGCGCTGTGGATATACGGCAGCACCAGGACCACAAAATCCTCCTCGCCGAGGCCGCCGGGAACTTCCTTTTCGCGGCGCGTCTTCGGCTTTTTGTATTCAACAAGCGGGTCGGCGGAAAGCACCCGCGGGTTCGAGGTGATCGTCTCGGTCGCGGACATTCCCACATTGGCCTCATTGATCCCCGTTGCCGCCCAGATCCCGTCCTTCGGGTCTACGCTGGGGCAGGATGTATAGCGCATCGGATTTTCGGGAAGCTCTACTTCCACGTGCGAGAGCACGCTCTTGTAGCGCTTTGGCTGATCCTTGGGCTGTACGACTATTATCTTTTTCACATCAAAATGTCCGTCGTCCGTGCGGGCGATCATGGTAGAACGGTCGTTGGAAGCATTTTTTCCGACCAGAATGGTTGTGCAGGGCATCAGATAGTCCTCCTTATTTTTTTTATTCCGGACTCAAGTATACCACATTTTTTCAGTTGTCAAAATACAAATGTTTTCGGTCCGGATTTCGTTTCCGGATTCGGCACTAAAAGTTTTTATTTTACCATTGCATTTTCCCGGTCAAAGTATTATCCTCTGAATACGACCTCGCAGTCAAATATAAGCTGACTTTGGTATTTTGCCTTTATGACTAATCTCCATTATGCTTAAAAAAAAGGAAATCCGAAGGAGAAGTTCACCATGTTCGGCGACAAGATCAGGGATATGAGAAATTCATATAATCTCACTCAGGTACAGCTTGCAGACAAATTGTCTGTCAAGAAACAAACTGTGTGCAATTGGGAGAAAGAGAACGTGGCTCCCTCTGTCGACATGCTGCGCAGAATGGCCGTATACTTCTCCACTACAGCCGATTATTTTCTCGATCTGGATGAGCGGCTCTTTGTAGAAGTTGGAGAGCTGACTCTCGAACAGCGGGCGCATATTCAAATACTGATAGATGATATGAAGGAATTGAATAAGGCGGCGAAGATAGAAGCGGAAAAAGAGCAGTGAGCAGAAAACACACGGGGACGGTCCTTTTGTGTTCGCAAACAGGGAGGGAGGTGTACATAGTGCACTTCCCCCTGTTTATGCGAACACAAAAGGACCGTCCCCGTGTGTTTTCCCCCTCGTTTCACACCGGCAAACACTCCAGCGTCTTCAGCCTCTGTTCCGTATTGGCCACATAATGCACGCCGTTCTGTATGATCCTGCGGATATCCGGGTTAAAATAGCTCCTGTAGGTCTCATGTCCCGGCTGGAAATAGAAGACTTTTCCGTAGCCGCGGTTCCACACACATCCCGAGCGGAAAACTTCGCCGCCCTCAAATCCTCCGATAAAGATCAGCTCATCCGGCTTCGGAATATCAAAAAATTCTCCGTACATCTCCTCCTGCTCCAGATATATACATTCCGGAACGCCCTTCGCGATCGGATGCGTAGGGTTTGCGCACCACAAGCGCTCTTTGTCTCCTTCTCTCCATCTGAGAGTGCAGCTTGTGCCGAGAAGCAGCTGCATCGGACGGCACATATGCGCAGAGTGAAGGAAGATCACACCCATGCCCCTCTGCACATGGTCACGCACGCGCAGCGCAACTTCGTACGGAACCTGCTCCTGTGCGATATGGCTCCACCACAGCAGGACATCTGTATCTTCGAGCACTTCCTCGGTAAGGCCGCATTCCGGCATATCCACCGAACCGATGTGTTTCACACAGACATCTCCGCTCTCCTCCACTATCTTTTTCAGCGTATCGTGGATGGCGCCGCCTTCATGCGCTTCCGCAATCTCATCCGCACGTTTTGTCATTTTTATGCGGGTCTCTTCCGACCATTCACCGATGAAATCAAAAGTATGTCTGCCCAGACGTTCCTGGACAAATTCATTAAAGATCGTTACACGAATCATTCT
>CAMNGN010000213.1 GCA_946538475.1 uncultured Blautia sp. | reverse complement strand
AAGCCGGAAAATTGGTGTAGATATCGGGTCATTAAATGCTGTGAAGACCGTGGGATAAAGACTTGCGGTGAGTGCTCCGAGTATCCCTGTGACAACATAAAAGAGTGCTTTGCAGTGACAAAATCCTTTGAACCAATGTGCCGTCAGATGTGTACGGATGAAGAATATAAGAGATTGGAGAAGGCTTTTTTTGAAAAGGAGAAGAATCTTTCGGCAAAAATGGTTAAATTGGATCCGGCTCGGAAAGAGGATACTGTATTTTACGAAAAAGATGAGAACCGGCAGATAGATTGGGTCAATGGGGACGTTTCTCATTGACCCATTTTTTTGGAACAATATCAATTAATTACCTGATAAAACGGTAAAATGTATGGGCCAAACAGAAACATCCCGTCGGCAAACTATTTAAATATTAAATCGAATATAGAATGTTTGGATTGGACTTTACAATAACTTTATGTGACAATAACATCAGAAAAAGAACCGGTCAGCCGCGTAAAGAAGTGCCTTGCGGTGAATGGATTTATTTATGGAGGTGTCACATGGAATACGAAAAAGGATATGTATTTGATCTTATGGAAAACGGCGGTCCGACGGATGTACGGGAGCCGTAGTCACAAAAGATGTTCCGGATTATGCGGTGGTGGGCGGAGTGCCCGCAAAGGTCATCCGGTATCTGGATCCAACGGAACAGAAAGAATGATGAGTAATTGGGGACGTTTCTTTTTGCAAATCCTTACATGATATGATAAAACTATAGTACACGAAGAAGGGATCCTGCTTTCGAGAGGATCCTTCACTTTTGGAAAATGTAAGGAACGGATAATGAGGATCGCAGTCGTTGAAGATGAACAGAAGGAACGTCTTTTGCTTGTGGATTATCTGAGACGGTATGAAGAGGAAAATCAATGTAAGTTTTCTGTAAGGCTTTTCACGGACGGAAAAGCGCCGGAGGGGATGGATGCGGTGTTAGAATTGACAAAGAAACGATTTTGATGGTGAAAAAATGAGTGAAAAATACGGTATTTTATACGGAGTGGGAGTCGGTCCGGGAGATCCGGAACTGATGACCCTGAAGGCAGTTAAATGCATAAGGCAGGCAGACGTCATTTTCTGCCCGCAGCAGGACAGCAGGGCTTTTCGCATCGCAGAACAGGCCGTCCCGGAGATTCGAGAAAAGAACTGCCTCTCTTATGATTTCAAAATGACACGAGACCCCGCAGAACTCAGGCAGGTCCATGAAGGAGCATATCAGGAGATTAAAAAGTACCTGCAGGAAGAAAAAAGTGTTGCTTTTCTGACGATCGGTGACCCTTCGGTTTATTCCACTTTTTCTTATGTGTCACAGAAGGCACATGCGGCCGGATTTCGTGTAGAGACGGTACCCGGAGTGACCGCTTTTCTCGCCTCAGCATCGCGCCTGGGGATTTCGCTTTGTGAAGGTGACGAGGAGCTCTGCATCGGAACCGGACAGAGCAATATCGAGGAGCTTCTCGCCGTGCCCGGCACAAAGATCATTATGAAATGCGGCAGGAATCTTCCAAAGATAAAAGAGATTCTTCGAGAGAGAGAAAAGGAGCGGGGAATCAAAGTTTGGGCTGTTTCGGACTGCGGTATGGAGACGGAAAAAATACATACGGGAGCCGATGAGATACCGGAGACGTATATGACTACGATCATTGTAAAATGAACAGAGATTTACGGTGCGGATAAAGCTTGCCTGCGTGAGCAGACCGGGGCGCTTTGGAGAATTCCATAGCAAAGACACGCCTTTCGCGCATTGAAAACATAGCTGCAAAATAATGGAATTGTAACTGTTAAGAACAGATGTATGTATCATTTACAGGGAAAGAAAATGAACGAACGTCAACCGAAAGAGAACATCATGGGAACTGCGGAAGTAAGCCGCCTGGTCCTCACCACGGGTATTCCGCTGATGCTGTCCTTGCTGATCAATTCATTGTATAACTTTGTGGATTCGGTCTTTGTATCCCGCGTGGCGGAAGATGCACTCACCGCTCTTTCACTGTCTGCGCCGGTGCAGGTACTGGTATCTGCTCTTGGTCTAGGAAACGCAGTCGGTCTGAATGCGGCGATCAGTAAGGCCCTTGGGGAAAAACGCCCGGATAAGGTAAAAAAGATCGCAAACGCGGCGATCTTTATCGCGTTTTGTGCCTGGATACTGATCTGCCTGGCCTGCCTGATCGGCATTAACCGATATTTTGCCTGGCAGAGCGGCGGAAACGAGACCATTGCAGCTTACGGGAGAGATTATCTGAGTATCTGTATGCTGTTTTCTCTGGGACAGATGGGACAGTGGGTTTTTGACCGATTTGTTATTGCCAGCGGAAAATCACATCTGTTTCTGTTTACGTTGTCCGCGGCATCGATCACGAATCTGATCCTTGACCCGGTGTTTATCTTCGGCTTCGGCATGGGAACGCGGGGAGCGGCCATAGCGACGGTCATCGGACAGTTTTTCGGGATGTTTGCCGGTATCTATATCAACAGGCGATGGAACAAAGAGATTCCATTTTCTTTTACCCTCAAACCGGATATGAAGAGTGTCCTGACCATTTTGCGGGTGGGCATTCCTTCCACCCTGGTCCAGGTTCTGACGTCGTTTGTGACGATCGTGATGAACTCCATCCTTCTGGCTTTTTCCTCTACAGCCGTGGCAGTCTATGGTGTCTGCTCCAGGATGATGGGACTCTGCACTGTAGGTGTGCACGGAATCGATAACGGCCTGATCCCAATCGTGGCGTACAACTACGGGGCAAGAAAGCAGGAGAGGATCACGGCTTCGGTTCGCTGGGCACTCATCTATTCCTTTGTATTCTATGCACCGTTTCTGCTGGTGCTGGAGCTGGCTCCCGGGTGGGTGCTGCGTCTTTTTAATGCTTCGACAGAGATGATGCGCATCGGATATCCTGCGGTGAGAATTCTGGGCGCCGCATGGCTTGTCAGTATACCGGCGCTTGTCATTACCGCAGCGCTTCAGGGCT
>CAMNGN010000212.1 GCA_946538475.1 uncultured Blautia sp. | reverse complement strand
TAGGCAAATACGGAACGCAGGTGCAGAACCTTCTGAAGGCAGCAGCCAAGCTGGATATCGCTGTCATCGCTCCGCTCCACGGCCCCGTGCTATCCGAGAACCTCGGACACTATATCGCACTCTATGACAAGTGGTCCTCCTATACACCGGAGGATGAGGGTATTGTCCTGGCTTACACCTCCGTCTACGGTCATACCAAAGACGCAGTTCTGCTGCTCGAGAAAAAACTGATCGAGAAGGGTGCGCCGAAGGTCATCACCTATGATCTTGCACGTTCCGACATGGCTGCAGCTGTGGCAGATGCGTTCAGGTACAGCAAGCTGGTTCTGGCGACCACAACATACAATGCGGATATGTATCCGTTCATGCGTGAGTTCATCGATCATCTGACCGAGCGCAATTTCCAGAAGAGAACGGTCGCGTTTATCGAGAACGGCAGTTGGGCTCCGATGGCGCTGAAAGCGATGAAGAAGGAGCTCGAGAACAGCAAGAACCTTACCTACGTAGAGCCGGCTGTGACGATCAAATCTGCGATGAAAGCAGACACCCGTGAGCAGATCGACGCGATGGCAGAAGAGCTGTGCCGCGACTATATCGCAAAATCCCCGGACAAAGCGGACAAGAACGACATGAGAGCGCTCTTCAACATCGGATACGGCCTCTATGTTGTGACCAGCAATGACGGAAAGAAGGACAACGGCCTCATCGTCAACACGGTTTCGCAGATCACTTCCAGCCCCAACCGTGTGATGGTCTGCATCAACAAAGACAACTATTCACATCATGTCATTAAGCAGACCGGCAAGATGAATGTTAACTGCCTGTCCGTAGAAGCTCCGTTTGCCGTATTCCAGCAGTTCGGTTTTCAGAGCGGACGCTCCGTGGATAAGTTTGCCGGCGAGGAGCTCATCCGTTCCGACAACGGTCTGGTCATTCTTCCGAGATACATCAATGCGATGATGTCCCTCGAGGTCGAATCCTACACAGACATGGGCACGCATGGAATGTTCATCTGCAGCGTTCCGGAAGCGCGCGTGATGTCCGATAAAGAGACCATGACCTACACATATTATCAGAATAACGTAAAACCGAAACCCGAGACCGACGGTAAGAAAGGCTTCGTCTGCAAGATCTGCGGCTATATCTACGAGGGAGATACCCTTCCCGAAGATTTCATCTGCCCGCTCTGCAAGCACGGCGCTGTCGATTTTGAGCCGATTGCATAAACAGTTAGGATCAGGTCCGGCAACTGCCGGGCCTGATTCGCAATTAAGCGCAAATTGTCCGGTGCAGGTACTGAAATGTTTACGAAAAGACACTATGAAACAGGAGTATAATTGATGATCAATGTTACAGTGGAAGAAATGCTGAACGCCCCCGGAAGGAAGAAGATCATAGATATCCGACCGGTTCACGAATTTAATAAGGATCATATTCCGGAGTCCGAAAATATAGAGGCCGGGCTCCTGCGCGAAGATGCTTCATTTCTTCCCAAAGATCTGCCTATATATATCATATGCCACACCGGGGAAATGAGTGCCGAGATCGGCGAAGAGCTGTCCGAAGAAGGCTACGACATCCATAATGTGACCGGAGGGTATCGTTCGTATCTCAAGTATAAGCTTACCCGTCTGATGGCAGCGAAGGAAGACGAGACTCTGGAAAGAAGAAAAAAGGCCGAGCGCAGCATCATCAAAACTTACCGCAAGCAGCTGTGGAGCCGCTTCACCCGCGCGATCAACGATTATGAGCTGATCAAGGACGGAGACAAAATAGCGGTGTGTATATCGGGCGGCAAGGATTCCATGCTGATGGCCAAACTTTTTCAGGAACTCTACCGGCACGGCAAGCAGAATTTTGAGGTCGTGTATCTGGTCATGAACCCCGGATACAACGAGATGAATTATCAGGCGATCCTGAACAATGCGAGAGTCCTCGGTGTGCCGATCACCGTGTTTGAATCGAAGATCTTCGATATTGTGGCGGATGAGGAGAATTCTCCCTGCTACCTCTGCGCGCGCATGCGACGCGGAGCCCTTTACAGCAAGGCGAAAGAGCTGGGATGCAACAAGATCGCGCTCGGCCATCACTATGATGACGTGATCGAGACCATTCTTATGGGAATGCTGTATGGTGGACAGGTGCAGACGATGATGCCAAAGCTCCACAGCAATAATTTTGAGGGGATGGAGCTGATCCGCCCCATGTATCTGGTGCGGGAGGCGGACATCATCAGGTGGGCTGCTTTCAACGATCTGCATTTCATCCAGTGTGCCTGCAGGTTTACCGAAAGCTGCGCTTCGTGCGGCGGAACGGAAAAAGGTTCCAAACGGGCCGAGATCAAACGGCTGATCGCAAGCCTTGCGGAGGTGGAGCCCGTGATCGAGAACAATATCTTCAGCAGTGTGGAGAATGTGAATCTTTCTACGGTGATCGCCTACAAGAAGGATGGCGTGAAGCATCATTTTTTGGATGACTATGATGGATGATAACAAAAGTTTCATGAAGGTGATCGCACATATTCAGAGCCCTTTTCCTTCAAAGTTTGGTATTCCGCATCAGAGCGGGTGTATAGAGTCGATCGAGTCCCGCATCGTGTTTGAGCCGGAGTACCGTAATCCGGATGCGGTGAGAGGGCTCGAGAAATTTGATTATATCTGGCTGATCTGGGAGTTTTCGGAGACGATCAGAAAGGATTTTTCGCCGACAGTGAGACCGCCGAGGCTTGGGGGGAATGAGAGGGTCGGCGTATTCGCGTCCAGATCTCCGTATCGCCCGAATCCGATCGGGCTTTCTTCGGTGCGGCTTCTCAGAGTTGAACAGACCAAGATTGAAGGTCCTGTGCTTGTAGTGGCCGGGGCCGATCTTATGGCCGGCACGCCGATCTATGATATTAAGCCGTACATCAGGACCGATATACACACAGATGTGCGATGCGGCTTTACAGACGAGCGGGAGATGCCGCATCTGCAGGTGGTTTTTCCCGAGGAGCTGAAAAGGAAGCTGCCCGGGGA
>CAMNGN010000211.1 GCA_946538475.1 uncultured Blautia sp. | reverse complement strand
ATTTATAGAAGAAGGTAACAGAAATGTCTCTACTGTCTGTTGTTCTCCCTGCCTTCAATGAAGAGGCGGTACTACCCAAAACGGTAAAAGTTCTGGGAGATATCCTTTCACAGGCCGGGATAGATCATGAACTTATATTTGTAGATGACGGTTCCCGCGACCGGACCTGGCAGATCATCTGCGATGCCGCCGAAACCGATCCTCGAATCCACGGCATACATTTTTCCCGGAACTTTGGAAAAGAATCTGCCATTTTTGCCGGACTTGCAGACGCTTCGGGCGACTGTGTTGCGGTGATGGACTGCGATCTTCAGCATCCCGCCGAGGTTCTGGTCCGGATGTACCGGCTTTGGGAGCAGGGGTTTGAGGTGGTCGAAGGCGTCAAGCGCTCCAGAGGAAAAGAGAGCCTGTTTCATCGGATAAGCGCAGGTACTTTTTACAGGCTGATGACAAAGGCCACCGGTTTTGACATGTCAAGGGCATCCGATTTCAAGCTTTTGGACCGAAAAGCGGTCACGGCTGTTCTGGAACTTCCGGAGCGCAACAGTTTTTTCAGAGCCCAGTCTTCCTGGATCGGTTTTAGGACGACCGAGATCGAATTTGATGTCCGCGAGCGCGAAGCCGGCACCTCCAAGTGGTCGACCTTCGGGCTGATCAAATATGCCGTTTCCAATATCGTCGGCTATTCCACGCTGCCGATGCAGTTTGTCACCGGCGCCGGACTGATATTCCTCGTGACCGCCATAGTGCTCGGCATTCAGACCCTTGTACATTATCTGACAGGAAACGCGGTGGAAGGTTTTACCACAGTTATCCTGCTGCTTCTGATCATAGGCAGCATACTTATGATCAGCCTCGGGATCATCGGGTACTATATTTCGCGGATCTTTCAGGAGGTACAGGGGAGGCCGAAATATATAATTTCGAAAAGAATCTGATGAGTAAATTGGGTCAATGGGGTCGTTTCTCTTTGACCCATTTTCGCAAACAAAATGGGTCAAAGAGAAACGTCCCCATTGACCCAATTTCAGTTTTTGGTATAATAAAACAAACTGAAAATGTAATAACAGCGCATTCACTGACTAAGGAGGTATTAAACTTATGAGCAAATCGATCGACGTCACCGCCCTCGGCGAACTCCTCATTGATTTTACCGAAAACGGCACCAGCGGACAGGGCAACCCGCTGCTTGAAGCAAACCCGGGAGGCGCTCCCTGCAATGTGCTGGCTATGCTTAAACGTCTTGGCAGAAACGTCGCTTTTATAGGCAAGGTAGGCGATGATATGTTCGGCAAGCAGCTCACCGAGGCCGTTAAGGAAGTCGGCATAGATACCCGAAATCTCGTTGTAGATAAAGAAGTACATACGACTCTTGCTTTTGTACATACTTATCCCGACGGAGACAGAGATTTTTCGTTCTACCGTAACCCCGGCGCAGATATGATGCTGAAAAAAGAAGAAGTGCAGGAAGACCTGATCCGTGATTCCAAAATCTTCCATTTCGGGACCCTCTCCTCCACCCACGAGGGTGTTCGCGAGGCTACCAGGTACGCGATCGATGTCGCCAAAGAAGCCGGCTGTATCATCAGCTTTGATCCCAACCTTCGTCCTCCTCTCTGGAAGGATCTTAACGATGCCAAAGCCGAGATCGAGTATGGCTTCTCCAAATGCGATGTGCTGAAGATCTCCGACAACGAAGTGGAATTTATGTGTGGTACCACAGATTATGACGAAGGCGCACGGATGCTGCAGGAAAAATATCACATTCCACTGGTCATGATCACTCTGGGCAAAGACGGCAGCCGCGCATACTATAAAGGAATCCGCGCCGAAGGAAAGCCTTTCCTGTCCGATAAGACGATCGAGACGACAGGTGCGGGCGATACCTTCTGTGGAAGCTCACTCAACTTTATCCTGGAATACGGGCTTGATAACCTGGATGAAGAGAAACTTACCGAGATGCTGACATTTGCCAACGCTGCCGCTTCTCTTGTTACCACCCGAAAAGGTGCTCTTCGTGTGATGCCCGAAAAAGCCGAAGTGCTCGCTTATATGAACAGTTAAAGACTGCCTGAACAGAAAAAACGGTTCCGGATGAACAGCATAGCCGTACATCCGGAACCGTTTTTTATCATAGAAAGTCAGATAATTGCGAACCGTTCCGAGGTTCACACATTATCCTACAATTATTTTACAACGCGCACTCTGGAGACTTCTTCCAGCGCATTCAACGCATCGAGCGCCTCTTTGGAAGCAGCGCTCTCAAGGTCAAGCAGAGTGTACGCAAACTCACCCTTACTCTTGTTGGTCATATCAGCGATATTCACGCCCTCGGAACCGAGAACGTTCGTGATCTTACTGATGATGTTCGGGACATTTTTATGTGTGACAGCGATTCTTCCGACGGTCACGCATGTTCCCATGTTGCAGTTCGGGAAGTTCACGGAATTGGTGATATTTCCGTTCTCAAGGAAATCCCTGAGTTCTTTGACTGCCATTACCGCACAGTTCTCTTCGGACTCCTCGGTGGAAGCGCCGAGATGAGGTGTAACAAGGATTCCCTCGCGGCCCGCTACTGTCGGGTTAGCGAAGTCTGTCACATATTTTTTCACTTTTCCGCTCTCCAGAGCAGAGATCAGCGCCTCTTCGTCCACAAGCAGATCACGGGCAAAGTTGAGAAGGACCACGCCCTCTTTCATCTTCGCAAATGCTTCTGCATTGATCATCTGACGTGTGCTGTCAAGAAGCGGCACATGGATCGTGATGTAATCGCACTGTGTATAGATCTCGTCAAGAGACTTGCTGTGATGGATCGTTCTGGACAGATTCCATGCTGCATCGATGGAAAGATACGGATCATATCCATATACATCCATGCCAAGCGCCGAAGCTGCGTTAGCCACCATGGCACCGATCGCACCAAGGCCGATGATACCAAGCTTCTTACCCATGATCTCGCAGCCTGCGAACTGTTTCTTTTTCTTCTCGGCAAGCTTATCGATGTCCTCTTTGTCCTTCTCCTGCGC
>CAMNGN010000210.1 GCA_946538475.1 uncultured Blautia sp. | reverse complement strand
AAATTTAATGGTGTCAGGCACCGTGAACAAATTATGAACAAGCGGCCCGGAACAGTCATGTTCCGGGCCGCTTGTTCATAATTTGTTCACGGTGCCTGACACCATTAGATTTTTTCTACAAACTTAAGTATCCCCTGCCTTCCCTTCTCATCGTCCTTGAACACCCCGCAGTGTTCCAGAACCTGAGCGAAGACAAGCCCGATCTCCTCCTCGATCACATGGTCGATCTTTTCCGCGGTGATCTCGTCCTTCCGGCGGGATGCGATATCCATCGCCCAGTCGGCGTGAGATGCAAGAGAAGGAATCTCATGAATATCTTTGCCCTCAAGCATCGCTTTCTTGAGCTCTTCCATCTCTCCCAGCAGTCTGGCGGGGAGAACCGCAAGACCCATGACCTCGATGAGGCCTATATTTTCCTTCTTTATATGATGGAGCTCCTGATGCGGATGGAAAATACCCAGCGGATATTCATCTGTCGTGCGGTTGTTGCGGAGGACAAGATCAAGCTCGTATTTGCCGTCCCGCATTCTGGCGATAGGTGTGATCGTGTTGTGCGGAGTTCCGTCCGTCTCGGCAAAAATGTCGTTTTCGGGATCGGAATACGCCCTCCACGCGGTAAGGATCCTGTCCGAAAGCTCCACGATCCTGTCGGGATCGGTGCCGTCGAGCCGGATCACCGACATCGGCCATTCCACAATGCCGGCCTCGATATCTTCGTATCCGGCAAAGGAGATCTTTTCGCGGATACCCGCCCGCTCCATGGCAAATTCGTAACGGCCGCCCTGGAAATGCTCGTGCGTCAGGATCGAACCGCCGACGATCGGAAGATCGGCATTGGAGCCTACGGTGTAGTGCGGGAATGTCCTGATGAACTCAAGAAGCCGCACGAAAGTGGACCGCTCGATCTTCATGGGAACATGCTCGCCGGAAAGAACGATGCAGTGTTCGTTGTAATATACATACGGAGAGTACTGCATGTACCACTGCGCACCGTCCAAAGTCAGAGGAATAAGGCGGATGGTCTGCCGGGCCGGATGATCGAGCCTTCCCGCATATCCTGTGTTCGAAGGACAGAGCAGGCAAAGCGGATACTGCTGCTGTTTGCGGGAGAGCGCCGCCGCGATCGCCTTGGGATCCTTTTCCGGTTTGGAAAGGTTGATGGTGATATCCAGGTCTCCGTAGCGGGTGGAAGCGAGCCATTTGCGGTCTTTTTTGATGCGGTAGGTGCGGATATAATCAGAATCGCGGCTGAGTTTGTAAAAATAGTCGGTAGCTTTCTCGGGCGATTCTTCATAAAGGCGCCAAAAAACGTTATTCACATCGGAGGGTCTCGGAGTCAGACATCCCATAATGCGGGTGTCAAAAAGGTCGCGGCTTGCGATACCGCCGTCGATCTTTCCGCGGGCGACCGCATCATCCAGGAGACAGCCGAGGATGTCCTCCAGAGGAGTTTCGTCTGACATATCAAGCTTAGAGTATTCCGGGTCAAAATCATGATCCGGTTCAAGTCCAAGTACATCGTAGACCTGATTTGCGGCATAAATGGAATCGAGCGGATCAATGAGTCCGGTGCGGATTCCGTAAGCGATAAGATTTAATACGGCTGTCCTTACTGACATCGGTGGGCCTCCTTTAGGTTTTTTGATTAGGTTTGGCAGCAATTTTTTACTATTTATATATTGTAACATATACAGTTTTTAAAAAGAAGGTGTAAATTGAGCAGTTGGGGACATTTCTCGAGCCTGCCTTGACAGAAACTCCCCGCTGCTCTAAAATGAAACCCACTTATACAGCGAAAAATAACAACAGGAGAAGGAACTATGCCGGACTTATATGATACTGTAATTATCGGGGCAGGGCCCGCAGGGGTTTCTGCCGCGATCTACGCCGCGCGCGCAGGCCTTAACGCATTGTGGCTTGACAATAGCTTTATTCCCGGAGGACAGATCGCGGACAGCGGAAATGTGGATAACTATCCGGGGATCCCGGGCATTTCGGGGGTGGAACTGGGCGAGACCATGGCTGCGCATGCTGCAAGATTTTCTATGGAGCCGGTACGGGCGAAGGTGCTGCGGATCGACCGGACAGAAGACAATGCATGGCTCATTCACACAAAAAAGAATGATTATCAGACCCGCACGGTCATTTTTGCCGCAGGCGCATCACATCGGCACCTTGGCATTCCGGGAGAGGAGGAGCTGGGCGGCTCCGGCGTTTCCTACTGCGCAACGTGCGACGGGGCCTTCTTTAAAGACATGGATACGGTCGTGATCGGAGGAGGAAACACAGCATGTGAGGATGCGCTCTTCCTGTCCAAGATCTGCCGCAAAGTGTATCTGGTCCACAGAAGAGACGCGCTTCGGGCCGATCAGGCGGCAGCATACCCTGTTCTTCACACCGCAAACATCGAAGTTTTGTGGAACACCGTCCCCGAAGAGATCATCGGGACGGACGTGGTGACGGGCCTCAGAGTAAAAGATGTGAAAACCGGCGAGGAAAGCGTACGGAATGTTTCGGGTGTCTTTATAGCGGTCGGGATGGAGCCCGCTTCTGCACTTGTCTCGGACCTTGTCGACATTGATGAGACCGGCTATGTCATAGCGGATGAAACGTGCGTGACCTCGGCACCCGGATTTTTTGCGGCGGGAGATATTCGTACAAAACCGCTGAGACAGGTGGTCACTGCCGTGGCGGATGGGGCAAATGCGGTAGCTTCTGTACAGAAGTTTCTTCGGGAAGCCGGATGATTTTCACAAAAAAACACCTTCAAAGCCCTCGTAGTTAACATAAAATCAACATGTTTCCGGGGCCTGCCTGAATTTGACAATCTGCACTCAAGATGGTAAAATACAAAAACTCGCATGATTTAACAGAAATGTAACAAATTGTGCGATATTTTGTAAAGGAGTGTAGATAATTATGAAAAAAAAGATTACAGGCATGATTCTTGCGGCCTGCGTACTGGCATCGATAGGAACACCGGCTGACATATTTGCAGAGGAGCTCACAGCAGAAAGCTCTGAAACAGCAGAGGAGCT
>CAMNGN010000209.1 GCA_946538475.1 uncultured Blautia sp. | reverse complement strand
TGAAGACGGAAATCCCTCTTCATCCAGAATATCCAGCGCCTTCAGTGCCAGCACCGCATTCTGTATCTGATAAACCCCGGGGAGCCCGATGCGATACGTCTGCCCCTCAAAGACAAACGTCTGTCCCTCGCAGCTTTGCTCTATCACTTCTGCTCCTGCAGGATCGGCAGTACAATATTCTACCTTCTTCTGGTCGCACACCCTGCGCAGCACTTCCTCTGCTTCCTTCTCCTGAGCAGCACCGATCATTCTGCACCCGGGCTTAATAATACCGGCTTTCTTCCCGGCAATCTCCCGCAAGGTATTCCCCAGATACTCCATATGGTCGAAACCGATCGAAGTGATGACCGAAAGAAGCGGCGCGCTGATGACATTCGTCGCATCCAGGTCCCCTCCCATGCCGGTCTCCACCAGCACGATATCACACTGCTTTTGCTCAAACCACACAAAAGCGATCGCCGTCTCGATCTCAAAAACCGTCGGATGATTATACCCTTCGGAAACCATATCAGAGACCGCCTTCGCAACTATCCCGGTACACCACGCAAAATCCTCTCGGGAAATCCACTTTTCACTCACCTGAAACCGCTCTCTGTATGAGAAAATAGCCGGAGAATTATATCTTCCGACCGTAAATCCCGCCTCCGTGAGCGCACTGCTGAGAAAAGCGATGACCGATCCCTTTCCGTTTGTGCCCGCCACATGCACTGTCTTATAACGGTCCTGTGCATTTCCAAGGCGTTTCATCAATTCTGTCATATTCTCAAGGCCAAGCACACTGCCATAGACAGCCGCTTCGTCAATAAAAGCACGGCTTTCTCTGTAGTCCATTCTTCATCCATTCATATCTATAATATTATCACACTTATCTTTATTCATTATATATGAAGCCGTATCGTTTTTCAAGAACGCACACATGTGAATATGTGCCCAGCCACCTTCTTTCTGCCATTCAGATTCCATCAGCGAATACATCCCCTCCGCTGCCATCTCTCCGCAATTCACGCTCCAACCACTCATGCCCGTCCGCAGGCCTCCGCCTGCCTCCGCCGGGGGCATATCAGTCTGTGAACTGTTGTGCCTGCCCGAAGAGACAAGACGCTTAGAAGAACTTAGCCGCGAAGGCTCTCCTGAGCAGGCTATTTTAGTTCTTCTTAGCGGATTGGCTCTGAGGATCAGCAGGCACCTGTTCACAGACTGATATGCCCCCGGCGGAGGCAGGCGGAGGCCTGCGGACGGGCATGAACGGTTGGAGCGTGAATTGCGCTCACCTAATTTCCCCTTGAAAAACCCCTCCCGGTAGTATATGATAAGGCAGGAAATCAGATATGAAATTTAACAACAACTTTCATGGAGGTAAAACATGAGACATTTGATGAGCCCGATGGACTTCTCGGTGGAAGAGCTCGATAAACTGCTCGACCTTGCGCACGACATCGAACTGAACCGCCCGAAATACGCCCACGTATGTGATGACAAACGTCTGGCCACTCTGTTTTATGAACCCAGCACCCGAACACGCCTGAGCTTCGAAGCCGCAATGATGAATCTCGGAGGAAAAGTACTCGGTTTTTCCACCGCCGACTCCAGCTCCGCCGCCAAAGGCGAAAGCGTCGCCGATACACTTCGCGTTGTATCCTGCTACGCAGACATCTGTGCAATGCGCCATCCCAAAGAAGGCGCCGCACTCGTAGCTTCTATGGCCTCATCTATACCTGTGATCAATGCCGGTGACGGCGGGCATCAGCATCCCACCCAGACCCTCACCGACCTTCTTACTATTCGTTCCCTTCACGGCACATTTGACGACCTGACCATCGGCCTCTGCGGAGACCTTAAATTCGGCCGCACGGTACACTCCCTGATCGAAGCACTGTCAAGGTACCACAACGTCAAATTCGTACTGATCTCTCCTGAGGAGCTGAGAATCCCCAGCTATATCCGCGAAGATGTTCTGGAGAAAAAAGACCTGATCTACCACGAAGTAGAACGCCTCGAAGACGCACTGCCCCATCTGGACATCCTCTATATGACCAGAGTACAGAAAGAACGCTTCTTCAATGAAGAAGATTACGTACGTATGAAGGATTACTATATCCTCGACGCACAGAAAATGCAGCTTGCCAAGAAAGAAATGCTTGTACTTCATCCTCTTCCCAGAGTCAACGAAATTTCGACAGAAGTCGATAAAGATCCCCGGGCCGCCTACTTCAGACAGGCACAGTACGGCGTGTATGTACGAATGGCCCTGATCCTTACATTATTGGAGGTGGAACTGCCATGCTGAATGTAGGTGCTCTTCATGAAGGATACGTCCTCGACCATATCAAAGCCGGAAAAGCCATGACGATCTATCACGATCTTAAGCTCGACAAGACCGACTACCAGGTCGCGATCATCAAAAATGCCAAAAGCAACAAGATGGGCAAAAAAGACATCATCAAAGTAGAATGCCCCGTCGATACGCTCGATCTGGACATTGTCGGATTCATCGATCACAACATCACGGTCAACATTATCAAGGACGAACAGATCGTCGAAAAAAGAGAATTAAAACCGCCTAAACAGATCGTAAACATCATCAAATGCAAAAACCCCCGCTGCATCACCTCGATAGAACAGGAACTCGACCAGGTCTTCATCCTGTCGGATCCCGAAAAAGAAATCTATCGCTGCAAATACTGCGAGGAAAAATACAGAGGACACAGGAACAAATAAAAAAACTACCCGGAACATAAAAAAGATGAGGAAAGCCATGCAGCTTTCCTCATCTTTTTTTCTGCGGTCGGGCCTGTAAGCCGGGTTATGTCGAGGGTGATCATCTATCTAGGCCTTCCGTTACCGGGAGGCTCAAGCGACCCACCTGAAAGCACGACGGGCAGCCGTATCGCTTTCTTCTCGGTCTTGCTTCGAATGGAGTTTACATGTGCCCGTCCCGTTACCGGGCCGGCGGTAGTCTCTTACACTGCCTTTCCACCCTTACGCCTGAAGTCCGAAGTGCATACCTCGGATTGCAAACGCGGTTTATTTCTGTTGCACTGGTCTGGGAGTTGCCTCCACCGGACGTTATCCGG
>CAMNGN010000208.1 GCA_946538475.1 uncultured Blautia sp. | reverse complement strand
AAATCCATAGTAATTCCTCCTGAATAAAATTATGATTGTAAAAATTGATTTGCTTTAAGCGGATTATGTCTCTCCCGCCGCGTTCGCGATGTACAGGGTAGTCAGCATGCAGAAGATGAAAGCCTGCATGATTCCCGAGAACCAGTCAAAGTACACCGACAGGATCGCCGGCACACCGACATCCAGTATCGGTATCTTTGACAGGACATCTCCGACTACGCCCGGAATGAGTCCCAAAAGTGCCGAGCTGGCAAGTGCAAGTGCCGCGTAGACAAGACCATTGATGACAACACCCGAAAGGATGTTGCCGAAGTGACGGCAGGCCATACTGATCGGGGTCGCGATCTCCGACAGAATGTTGAACGGGGTCATCACCGGTATCGGTGTTGTGAAATCCTTGAGATATCCGCCCACGCCGTTTGTCTTGATCTTCTGGGACGTGATCATGATGAACACCACCACCGCCCAGGCAGCTTCGGTCGAAAGATCGGCCGTCGGACTTCGAAGTCCGATGAGACTGATCAGGTTCGACACCACGCTGGTCGCGAAAAGTGCCGCCACAAACGGGATCATATAGCGGAATTTTTCCCCCATATTTCCGATCACGAAGTTGTTGGCCGTCTCGACCAGCAGCTCTGCGACCGCCTGTCTCTTGCTGATATTCTCTTCCTTCAGATCATGAGTCAGCCAGATACAAAGACCTGTGATCAGGATAAGGACCAGCCAGCTTACCACGATCGTTTCACTGATCTGCAGCTTGCCGAGAATCGGCAGGTCAACGGGCAGCTCAAAAAACACTCTGGCCCCCGAAATATCCAGATCCATAAGGTTTCCCACCTCCTTTTTTGTGTGCAGGTCCGGTCATGTATGATACCCAACGGGTGTCAGGCCGGATTATTACTGTGTATCCTGAAACCGCGCAGCTTAATAGCCGCTCCCGGTATAAGCAGGGGAATAAGGCCGGCGGCGAACTGGAAGCAGGGAAGGACAATGGATAACACTGCCCAGAGGCCCTGCAGCAGCATACGGTAAGTATAGCTCGTACGCATCTTCCGCACCGCTGCCTGCTCATCTTCGGTCTCCGCAACTTTCTGGACCGTAATTCCCATTAAAAAGAAATTCAGCACTGCGATCCCGCCGCCGACGATTCCGGCAAGAATGACCCTGTAATCAAAAGGCACTTTGTCAGGGATCAGCAAGTGCAGTATAAAAAAAGCCAATAACATGATCGCCACGCCGATGATCTCGGAAACCGCGATATTTCTGGTTTCTTTTTTGACCGCCTCGGCGGTGCTGCTTTTACCTTTCATAATTCCTCCTGTTTTCGGAGAGTGGTCTGCCGGCTAGTGCCGGTTGAAGGATCTGCCTCTGCTCTGCTTCTTCTTTTTGTTTTCCTTATTGACGATCGTCCCGTAAAACTTCCATGCGAACGTGGCAGAGCCGCCGATCCCGAAGAAAAACCCCGGAATGAAAACCCAGCCCGCTCCTGTTTTGGACATGATCACATAACTGATAAACAGGCAAAGAAGCAGCGGTGTGATAAGCGAAAGGCCGAACTGGGTCAGCAGCGTCAGCTGCTTTATGATCTGTGACCATTGTTTCATGCCTTTTATCTCCTCCTGTCAGATCATCCGGATTGTGACATCCGGTCCTTTATCCATACAGATATTCCTTGCTCTCGGGATCATCGATATTTCCCGCATCGATCCACTTCGGCTCAATGAGAAGCTCAGGTTCGATATCGACGGGCGCATCTACGTCGGTAAGACGGATCGCAGTCATTATTGTCTGATACCCCATCATGTAGGCATTCTGAGATACACATCCCAGTTCTTTTCCGTCCCTGATGGCTTCCTGCTGTTTTTTTGAGGCGTCTGTCCCGATAAAGATAAGGGGATCCTCCTCATGCGGAAGGCTCAGATACACAAGGGACGTATTATCATTCGCACAATAGACCGCGTCGACCGCAGGATCGCTCTCCAGCGCTTCCTGCATGGCTGCCGCCATATCTTCTACCTGGTCGTCATAGATGATCTCGTTGACATGAATGTCGGAATACTCATCCAGCACGTCCAGGAACGCTTCCACTCTTTCCCTCGACGTGGAAGTTTTCTCCTGCGCCGAGAAAACAATGATCTCCCCGCTTCCTTCAAGCGCTTCGGCCATCTTTTCGCCGGCTATGCTGCCGAGCATCTGATTGTCCGTGGTGCGGTACGCCGCTACAAGAGACATGTCCGCAACCCTCGAGTCAAACACGACGACCGGAATTCCGTTGTCGCTCGCCTCTTCGAGCTGTGCCTGGCAGGAATCCATATCTCCCGCACACAGGCAAAGGACATCAGGGTTCTCGGCGATCACCGCGTCGAGGGTGTTGATCTGATCCTCAACTTCCTTCTCATCCCCGGGTCCTTCGTATGTCATCGTGATCTTGTCGTCCCCCGAAAGGCCGAACGTATCGTTGACTTCTTTTACCGCCTCTTCCATCCCGGCATGCAGCTGATCCCAGAATGCGCCTTTGGTATTTTTGGTCACCACAGCGATCCGCGATCCCGGCATAAACTGAATTTCCGAGACAGCCGGGACTTCCGGTGACTCTTCAGCCGCTTCAGAAGCATTCTCTTCGGCATTCTCCGCAGAAGTGACTGCGAAAGGCAGGACTGCGGCAGACACCAGGAAAGCTGCTGCGCATAATACTTTCTTCATGGCAATTCTCCGTTTCTTACATTAATTATTCCTCTCCCGTAAGAATGTAAAAACCCCATATTTAACTATTATACACGTTTTGCTCCCTTCGTCCACACAATTTCATTCATTTTTTTATAAAGCACGGCTCAGGGAAGGATATACAATTCTCCGGGCATGAACAGATGAAATCTTTGCTTTTCGGCATATGTCTGCAGAATATCCACAAAAATGGCAGGATTAAGCGCATTCACGTCATAAAGGTCGATGTGCATCGGAACCAGGAGGCCCGCGTTCGTTCGGGAAGCGATGATGGCCGCCTCTGCGGGCTCAAAGCACCCGATGATGTCCTTCTCATAACGCCTGTAGTAATCTCTTCCGTTTACCGGCATCATCAGCACATC
>CAMNGN010000207.1 GCA_946538475.1 uncultured Blautia sp. | reverse complement strand
ACCCTTGGAACGAGGAACCGTCCCCCTGTTTCACTCATACTCACACACAAACAACTCATGCATCGCCCGTGTCGCGGCGACGTACTTTGCGTTGACGATCAATTTCGATTCTCCACCGCCTGCACATGCCGGGAACAGCATATAGACCCGGTCGAATTCCAGGCCTTTGGCCAGATAATAGGTGGTGACGGTCAGGCCTTTCTTGAAGGAACGGCTGTTGCGGTGCAGATGAGAGAAGCGTTTTTCCGTGTCATAACCGCGGCTTTCAAGCATCTCTTTCAGTTTGTGCGCAGCTTCGGCTGCGTCTTTTTCGCTTGCTGTAATGACGGCGGCGGTTTCGGAAGATGCAGATGCGGCGAGCTCTGCGATGAATGTCAGCGCCTCCTCGCGTGTTCCGAAGGTACGTTCCGTCACCGGGGAGCCGTGCCGCTCGATCAGCTCAAGGCCGGTGATGCCCGCCAGCTGATTGGCATATTCCGCGATTTCCATGGTATTGCGGTAGCACTTGTTGATGACGATAGTGCGGATGTTCTTCCCCAGAATTCCCGGGAGGAAAGTAAGCACATCGTTCGGCTTGTCGCCCAGCGTCTGCGCCCGGTCACCCAGAATGGTCATCGGACAGTTGAACATCTGATGAAGGACCGCATACTGGATCCAGGTGTAATCCTGCATCTCGTCGACGATCAGATGACGCACAGTGGGATCGGGCCTGCTGCACATCAGCCGGTTCTTCAAGTAGAGAAGCGGATAGACATCTTCGTATCTGAGATACCTTTTTTCCTGCGGAACATCGGGCAGCATGGGAAGCCCCGCGAAGTCCAGAAAACGCCGGTAGATCTCGTAGTAATCCATGGTCTCGTACATGGAAAGGAATTCCTGTCGGAGCAGATCTTTCTCCTCAGGCTCCAGATCCTTCTGCCTGAGCGTCTCGATCTGATCGATGTAGTAATCGGCGATCTCCTGCATCCTTGAAAGCAGAGGGGCCTCGGTAAAACGATAGTAGAAAAGATCGATGATCTCCGAATCCGTGATCGTGCTTCCGCGATACTTCACATCGTGGAAGTTCATCAGCTCGTCCTCCAGCGTGAGAATATAAGATTCGAGAAGATCCGCGAATTTCCGGGACTGCTTATATTCAAACAAAGGGTTCATGCTCTCGATTCCCGCGAGCCGCTGCTCCAGCAGATCATAGCGGTCCTCGCAGTCGTTCACGATATCCTTGAGCTGCTTATACGCGTAAAGGTCGAAGGTCAACTCGCGGATATTCTCTTCTCCGAGCTCCGGCAGGATCTGCGAGATGTAATCCGCGAAGATACCGTTGGGGGAAAGGATCAGAATGTTCGAGGACTTAAGATTCCCGCGGTCGTGGTAAAGAAGATAAGCGATGCGGTGCAGCGCGATCGAGGTTTTTCCGCTGCCCGCCGCCCCCTGGATCACCATGATCCGGTCGGTGGTGTTGCGGATGATCGCGTTCTGTTCTTTCTGGATCGTCCGCACGATGTTGCGCAGCTTGTCCTGCCCTGCGGAACCCAGCTCCTGCATGAGAACTTCGTCATCGATCTTGATATCACTCTCCAGCTCATAGATCATGCGGCCGCCGCGTATCTTGTACTGGCGGCGCGAAGTGATCTCGCCCGAAAGGACTCCGGCCGGTGCCGTGTACGAAGCAGGGCCTTTTTCGTAATCATAAAAAAGACCGCTTACCGGGGCCCGCCAGTCATAGATGAGCGGGACCGCGCCGTGCTCCTCCGCAAAATTCCCTATTCCTATATAAAAAATCTCGGGCTCATCATCGCCCTCATAGATAAAATCGACCCTGCCGAAGAAAGGATTATCGATCATCCGGACAAGCTTTCTGCGGGCATGCCGGTCATTTTCATTGAACTGCATCTCACGGAAAAGAGCCTGCCGGTTATCGTAGTTCTCGTAACCATACTCATCCATCTCGGTGTAGTTTTCCCAGTAGTATTCGTGCATCTGCTCGATGTCCTGCTGGCTTTCCAGTATGGAGATATCGAGCTGTTTGGTTTTCTCTCTAAGCTTTTCGCTGACATAGGAGAGAAATTCCCGCCCATCATTTAGATTTATACTCATTATTGAATCCCCTGATAGTTTCAAATAGTAATATCTAAATATCATACCGGAAATCTCACCGAAATGCTATTATGTTTTCTTCAGCGCACAGCTAAATCCCACTTACAGGCCTTCACCCTCGTCTTCCCTTCCGAGACAAAGCACATACCTGTGGCATCCAAATCTGTATATATCACAGCCGTCATCACCTGCTCGCCGTCATTGATAAACACCTCGACGCTGTACCGATCCAGAATGACCCTGAGCTTCAGCACGCCATCCTTCGGCGCCACCTTCGCGCGTCTCTGATGGATCACCGCCCTTCGAGAGCCCGAAAACTTCCTGTCAAGCTTCAATGTGCCCTCCGCCGGACGGTAACTGATCTTGGTGTGATACTCTTCGTTTCGTGCTACCTGGATCGAGAACTTCTGATAAGAGAATTCCTCGGATGGCACCTCGATCTCTGCCTCAAGCTCTGCGGGGCGTCCCGAAAAGCCCTCGATCATCTGCTCTCCTTCGATCACGCCGTCGAACTTCACTTCATTCTTTCTGTACAGACTGAGCTCCCTGATCGGTTCCTGATAAAGTCTTCCGTCACGGATAGAAAGCTCCCTCGGCAGACACGTCTGGCCGATCCAGCTCCTGTTTTCATTGTGACGATCGCAGGTATCCCAGTTCTGCATCCATGCAATCATGATCCTGCGCCCGTCCTCCGAGAGCACTGTCTGTGTGGCATAAAAATCGATGCCGTAATCGATGGCCTGGTCATGCTCTTCCACAAAGCGTTCGTTCTCGTCAAGCGTGCCGATCAGGCAGAGAGTACCGTTTCCGTTGTGATATTCAAAGCCCTGCGGAAGCATATCCTGGGGGCTCACCAGCAGTACCCATTTGCCATCCAGGCAGAACAGGTCGGGGCACTCCCACATCTTTCCAAAACGATTTTTGTTTTCCGCAAGTACGTTTTTAAATCTCCAGTGAAACGCATCTTCACTCTCATACAGCAGTATCTGACCGC
>CAMNGN010000206.1 GCA_946538475.1 uncultured Blautia sp. | reverse complement strand
CCGGACGCCGCTCCCATCAAACGCATGGTACAAAGCGTGCGCGGAACTCTTGCACTGGTGGACGCCACACAGGGCCGTAAGACAAAAGCAGTGATCATCACTTCGGATCAGCAGGTGATCCTGTCCGCGCTGCAGCCCGAGACCATCGCCCGCAGATTTGCGGATAACGGCTTGCCGGAGAGCAAAACACAGGACGAATAAAACAATACATATTAAGGAGAGCAATCGATAGATGCAGATGCCTAAGCAAAAAGGAATACTTACCGTAGTTTCGGGCTTCAGCGGCTCGGGCAAAGGAACGGTGATGAACCGCCTCCTGTCCGCACACCCTGAATATGGCCTTTCCATTTCTGTAACGACCCGCGCACCCAGGCAGGGCGAAGAGGACGGACGAGAATACTTCTTCCGAACCAAAGAGTACTTTGAGCAGATGATCGAAAATGACAAGCTGCTCGAATATGCGCAGTATGTTGACAATTATTACGGAACCCCGCGTGAGTACGTGCAGAGGCAGCTCGATGAAGGCCGCGACGTCATTCTCGAGATCGAGATGCAGGGGGCGCGTCAGGTTAAAAGACGTTTTCCCGAGGCCGTGCTTGTGTTTATCACGCCTCCATCTATCGAGGAGCTCGAAAACCGTCTGAGAGGCCGGGGAACCGAGACCGAGGAGGTCATCAGGGGACGCCTTGCGCAGGCGGCAAAAGAGGCCGAGGCCATGGAAGATTACGACTATATTCTTCCGAATGAAGACGGCGGAGCGGATAAATGCGCGGAGGATCTTCATCGTATTATCTGTTCGGAGCATTTCAAAGCTGTCAGGAATAAGGAAAGAATTGAAAACTTCAAAGGTGAAACATATATTTTGAAAGGGGAAACTAAATGATCCATCCATCTTACAACGAACTGATCGAAGCAATCAACGAGAACAACGAAGAAAACGATAACGCTATGCTCATCAACAGCCGTTATTCGCTTGTCCTTGCTACCAGCAAGCGTGCAAGACAGCTGATCGCCGGCAAGGAGCCGCTGGTGAGTGATGCCGCGAACAAAAAACCGCTGTCCATCGCAATCGAAGAGCTTTACAAAGGAAAGGTAAAGATCCTCGAGGATAACGAGCCCGATGATGAACTTGAGCAGCACTACACATCAGGCGCCCTCGCTGCGGATGCCTTTGGCTCGACAGATGGCGAAGACGGTGAGGAAATCGATGAAGATGTCGAATACGACGAAGATGATGAAGAACTCGATGAGGAGGAAGAAAACGAAGAGGACGAGTAATCCTTGGGAGTAATTAATATGAAGCTTTTATTTATTTCGCTCGGATGCGACAAAAATCTTGTAGATTCGGAGCAGATGATCGGGCTTCTCACATCGGAAGGTCACGAAATTGCACAGAGTGAAGAGGACGCCGAGGGCGTTATCATCAATACCTGCTGCTTTATCGGGGACGCAAAGGAAGAAAGTGTTCAAAACATCCTGGAGATGGCAGAGCTTAAAAAGTCGGGAGACATTAAACTGCTGATCGTGACAGGGTGCATGGCACAGCGATATAAAGACGAAATTTTGCAGGAGATTCCCGAAGTAGATGCTATTTTGGGAACCTCTTCTTATGATGAGATCCTCGATGCTGTCCGCGCTGCTTCGGAAGGCTGCAGATATCAGCGATTCGAGGACATCAATCGCCTTGTGCCGGACCGTGACAGGCGTGTTCTTACGACGGGAGGCCATTTTGCGTATCTGAAGATCGCGGAGGGCTGTGACAAACGCTGCACGTACTGTATCATCCCCAAACTGAGGGGAAGATACCGCAGCGTACCGATGGAAAAACTGATCGCACAGGCCGAAAATCTGGCTGCTGACGGTGTGAAAGAACTGATCCTTGTGGCACAGGAGACTACCGTTTATGGGAAGGATCTGTATGGAAGAAAGGCGCTTCCCGAGCTGCTGAGAAAGCTGTGTGCCATCAAAGGGATTCGCTGGATCCGCATTCTCTATTGCTATCCCGAAGAGATCACCGATGAACTGGTCGAAGTGATCCGTGACGAGCGCAAGATCTGCCACTATCTGGATATGCCGATCCAGCACTGTAATGACGAGATACTGAAGAGAATGGGCCGCAGAACCAACAAGGCGGAGCTGAAGCAGAGAATAGCTTATCTGCGCCGAGAGATTCCCGATATCGTTCTTCGTACCACCCTGATTACCGGCTTCCCAGGAGAGACCGAGGAGCAGCATGCCGAGCTGGTCGAATTTGTGGACGAGATGGAATTTGAACGTCTTGGCGTGTTTACTTATTCGCCTGAAGAGGACACCGTCGCTGCCGCGATGGAGGGACAGATTCCCGAAGAGGTCAAAGAGGCCAGACGCGACGAGATCATGGAACTGCAGCAGGAGATCTCTGCCGAAAAAGGTGAGCGGATGATCGGACGTGAGCTGCTTTGTATGATCGAAGGACAGATTTCGGGCGAGAGCGCGTATATCGCCAGGACTTACGCCGATGCACCGCAGGTAGACGGCTATATTTTTGTACAGTCGGGTGAGCAGATGGTGACCGGAGATTTTGTAAAGGTGAAGGTGACCGGAGCTCTGGAGTATGATCTGATAGGAGAAGTTGCTGATGAATCTGCCGAATAAACTGACGCTCATGAGAGTTATCATGGTGCCGTTCCTGGTCCTGTTTTTGCTGACGGGGTGGGGCGGCGAAGCTAATCGATATATCTGTTTTGCGATTTTTGCCGTTGCCAGCATTACAGACTGGTTCGATGGAAAGATCGCCAGAAAGTATAACCTTATCACTGATTTTGGAAAATTCATGGACCCGCTGGCCGACAAGCTGCTTGTATGTTCGGCGATGATCTGCATGATCGACCTGGGGCGTCTGCCTTCCTGGTTTGTCGTGATCGTTATCGCCAGAGAGTTTATTATCAGCGGCTTCCGCCTTATTGCGGCGGAGAAGGGCGTTGTCATTGCCGCAAATTACTGGGGCAAGTTTAAGACAGCTTCTTCCATGATCATGATCATTCTGCTGATCCTGGATATTCAGGTACCGGCGGTTCAGGTGATCACACAGATATTTGTGTGGGTGTCGCTGGCGCTGACGGTGATCTCACTTGTTACTTATATT
>CAMNGN010000205.1 GCA_946538475.1 uncultured Blautia sp. | reverse complement strand
AAAATGGAAAGAAAAAATGCATGGAACGAGTATGGCACCGAAGATCTGTTCAAACTTGAGGAGACAGCGCTCAAATACAGAAGATTTCTGGATAAGGGAAAGACCGAGCGCGAGTGCGTGACCGAGATCATCGCTCAGGCCGAGGCGGCCGGATTCCGAAATCTGGATGATATCGTTAAGACCGGGGAGACCCTGAAGCCGGGCGATAAAGTCTATGCGGCGGGAATGAAAAAGATCATTGCGCTTTTCACCGTCGGTTCCCGCGATATCACAGAGGGAATGAATATTCTGTGCGCGCATATCGATTCCCCACGTCTCGACATCAAGCAGAACCCGCTCTATGAGGACACCGACCTTGCTTATCTGGACACGCATTACTATGGCGGCGTCAAAAAATATCAGTGGGTTACGATCCCGCTGGCGATTCACGGAGTGGTGGTTAAGAAGGACGGCACCGTGGTAGAAGTGTGCATCGGCGAGGATGAGGCCGATCCGATCGTTTATATCACCGACCTGTTGATTCACCTTTCCGCAAAGCAGCTGCAGAAGAAGGCGGCTGAGGTCATCGAGGGCGAGAGCCTGGATATCCTGATCGGCAGCAAGCCGCTTGCGGACATTGAGGATGACAAGAAGAAAAAAGAGGCAGTCAAAGAAAATATCCTGGGTATTCTCAGTGAGAAATATGGCATCGATGAGGAGGACTTCCTCTCGGCCGAGCTGGAGATCGTTCCGGCGGGAAAAGCCAGAGAATGCGGGCTCGACCGCAGTATGATCGCGGCTTACGGGCAGGATGACAGGGTCTGCGCTTATACATCGCTCCTTGCCCTTCTGGAGCAGGATTATGTTCCCAAAAAGACAAGCTGCTGTCTGCTGGTCGACAAGGAAGAGATCGGCAGTGTAGGCGCTACGGGCATGCAATCCAGATTCTTCGAGAATACGGTGGCCGAGCTTCTTGACCGCCTCGGATGTTTTTCCGATCTGGCACTTCGCCGTGCTCTTCGTAACAGCAGCATGCTTTCTTCCGACGTGAGCGCAGGCTACGATCCGATGTATGCCGAAGCTTTTGAGCGCAAGAACTGTGCGTATCTGGGACGCGGCATCGTCCTCAACAAGTTTACCGGCGCCCGCGGAAAATCGGGCTCCAACGATGCCAACGCGGAGTATATCGCGCGCGTCCGCAAGGTGTTCGATGAAAACACAGTGGCCTTCCAGACCGCGGAGCTCGGCAAAGTGGACTTCGGCGGCGGCGGTACCATCGCCTACATTGCCGCGCTTTACGGGATGGACGTAATCGACAGCGGCGTTGCGGTGCTCAGCATGCATGCGCCCTGGGAGGTTACCAGCAAGGCAGATATTTATGAGGCGCTGAAGGCGTATGAGGCGTTTATAAAGGAAGCTTGATTGTGAAAACACACGGGGACGGTCCTTTTGTGTTTTCACCCCATATGCCTGATCATACAAGCCAGCAGATAAGGCAGCTTTTCCTCTGCGGCCTCCAGGTCGCAGCCGAGAAGCTGCTTTATATTATTCATGCGGTAGAGGATCGTATTGCGGTGGACGTACATCTGCGAGGCCATGGCCTGAAAGCTTCCGCCGCACAGCAGGTACACTTCGAGGGTTTCGACATAGTTGGAGTGGTGTTCTTCATCGTAGGCGATGAGGGGTTGAAGTCTGCACTCACTGAATTCTTTCAGCAGGTTTTTGTCGCTGACCGAGTACAGAAGCTGATAGGTCCCCATGCGGTCAAAATACTGCAGCGTTCTATCCTGATCCTGTGCCATGGAGACCGCCGCTTTTGCGCGCATATAGGCAACCTGCAGATGGGAGATATCCGTCACCTGATCGCTCACGCCGATCCACAGCCGGGTCTCGGGCATTTTCTGCTGCAGTCTACGGTGGAAGGAGTCGATGATCTCGCGGACTTCCTTCTCCGTCACCGCATTGATGATCACGACAAAGTAAGAATCGTAATAGAAGAAATGTCCGTTGTGTGTCAGGTTGGTGAGGTACAGCTGCATTCGATAGGCGATCCTTCGACGCTCCACCGTGTCCATCTTGTCCAGATCGCCTGTGGTGATGAGGCTCACCTGGAAGGTCCCGTCGATATCGAAATATGGGAGCAGATCGTGCGCGTACCGGTCTCGCTCCTCCGGATGCCGTATGGCATTGATCAGGGCTGCGGAGATCTGCTCGTCAGTGGACGATTGGAGAAAGACCCGAATACTTAAATCTTTGATCATATCGGCCAGGAAGACATCCCAGGGGACCGTAAGCAGCGGAAGGCCGTTCTCATTGCAATAGTCGGTCACGGACTTAGGGATGATCTTTATGTAATATCCGGTATTGATGATCAGCCCCGAAGCGCTTTTTTCGCTCAGCAACTCTACCAGTTCCAGAAGAGATTCCTCTGTCTGAAAGCCCAGTCCGGTGGTGACCGCCAGCTCTTTTCCCCTGAAGTTGTGGATGATGGTCACATCCTCCAGCATAAGCAGCCAGCTGATGGAATTGGACCAGCCGCTGTGGCCCGCAATGAGCTCCATTTGGTATTTCTCCTGTGAGACCACAAGCATATCCTCTATCGTATACCCCATGATTCACGTTCCTCCATAGTTATTATTTATAGCCTTAAGGCTGCGAATGCTATCCTTTTAATACTTTTGCACTTGTGCTGAGCGCACAAAAAATATTATAAAAAGGTGGTTCCGAGTCCATAGAAAAGTTTTTTATAAATGCTATTATGGTTATAGAAAACAAATACGGTTTAAATATATCAGGGGGTGTTAAGTATGTCAATCAGAGAGAATCTTCATTATGAAATGTATCTTGCAGGAGACGTGACACCGGAGTGGATCAAGGGAGAGAGATACGAGTATTGTGATGATTTTTATGGATCCATTGCGAAGAAGGGCAAAGCAAATCTGATGAAGTTTGTGAATAAGCTTCGTATGTTCCTGTTTTGATATGGGGCAGAAGTCAAAGGATATTTGAGGCGCAGTCATGAGAGTGGCTGCGCCTTTTCGCTTGACACTTTTAAACAGGGGCAGTACAGTGTAGTACAGGAGGTGATCTTATGGTGTTTTCTATTCGATTAACCGATGAAGAACGTGCACTGGCTGAAAGCTATGCCAAAATGCATTC
>CAMNGN010000204.1 GCA_946538475.1 uncultured Blautia sp. | reverse complement strand
CCGCCTATGTAGAAGGCGTCACACAGCTGTGCCAGATCCTTCAGAGTCACATCATTCTCCGGGCAGGCCAGGGCATATGCCAGCCTTGCTCCATCCACGTACAAAGACATCTCATACTTATCACAGAGAGCTCTGAAGGCCCTAAGCTCATCCCTGGTATACAGCGTGCCATACTCTGTTGGCTGAGACAGATAGATCATTCCCGGCATCACCATATGCTCGTGATTCTCATCCCGGTAGTAATCTTCCAGATACTGCTCCACTACTTTAGGAGACAGTTTTCCCAGCTGCTGCGAAACAGTAAGGACCTTGTGCCCGCCGAATTCGACCGCTCCGGCTTCATGAACACTGATATGTCCAGTCTGGGCGGCGATGACCCCCTGATAGGATCTCAGAATGGCATCGATCATAAGGGCGTTTGTCTGCGTCCCGCCTATAAGAAACTCTACAACCGCATCCCTGCACCCGCAGGCTTCTCTGATCCTGTTTTTTGCAGATGCGCAGATCTCATCCGTTCCGTATCCTGCAGTCTCAAGCATATTGGTGTCCGCCATCCGCTTCATGATGGCAGGATGAGCTCCTTTTGCATAATCACTGGCAAAGTAGAGTTTTTTATTCATTCTCTATTCCTCGTTTCAGTAACGGTTTACAGCTGTTTTCTGTACTCCCGGATCAGCATGAACGCTTCCGCCGCTGCAAAGCCGGCAGTCGAACCCCGCAGCTTCGCCAGCGCTTCCACCGCCTCGATGGATCTCGGGTTCGGGAAATCGGCCAGCTGCGACACATAGCATTTCATTGCTTCGACCTTATCCTCCAGGTGACCGCTGATATCGATAAAGGTATTCGGGATAAACGCGTTCGCCGGATGCGGGATGTTCCATTCCGTCTCGGAAAGGCACTCATACGAATAGACATATTGAGGGGCAAACGCGTTCTTCGACCTCACCGCCACCATAACGGCTTCCGAAACGATGGCGTGGTCCTTCTGCATGTCTCCGAAGTGCGGGATAAACACAATGTCGGGCTCAGTCTCCCGGATCACATCATTGATCTTCCCGTTCACGATATGTCTCGGTTCATTTTCCAGGAGCACACATGGGAACTGGAGGAAAAACGTCTTTTTGATCCCCAGCGTCTCGTGTGCTTTTTTGATCTCCGGATACACGACGTGCGGCCAGCCGTTCCTGAGCGCGGCTGTGTTGTCGTAGATCGGCGGCTTCGGGCTGGTCACCACGCAGACAAACGCCTCGTGTCCTTCCGATACATACCTTGCGATCGTTCCTCCGCATCCGAGGACCTCGTCATCCGGATGCGGGGCAAAAACCAGTATTCTCATAACTCTACCTTCCCTAAAGCATCTGCATTTCCGGGGCAGCCGGCCGTTCGTTCCTTCACTTCAGCTTATGGCCGACAAACAGTTTGACGCCATCCACATTTTCAAAATCAGTCGCCCGGATGATTCCGTCGGACGCCAGGATGTCGATCGAAGTATCCGACACGCGGCAGATCTGTCCCGGTATCCCGATAATATTTTTGTTCTCGACGATGTCCGCTCTCCAGATGATCACCTGATGCCGGCCGTCATACATCCCGAAAGCGCCCGGATAAGGCCTCGAGACCGCCCGGATCAGCCTGTGTATATCCGCGGCAGGCTGCTTCCAGTCGATCAGGCCGTCTTCCGGCCGCCGGATCATCAGATAGGTCGCTTCGTCTTCATTCTGCTTATACGCAGTCACAGTTCCGTCAATAATGGATGAAAACACTTTCCTGCTTAACCGCCGGAGCGCATCCAGCAGCTTCACCCCCACGTCCTCGGCATAATCGTCATCATCGATATAATAATCTTCCTGGCCGATGATATCTCCGGAATCCATTCCCTCATCCAGCTTGAAAAAAGTACATTTCGTCTCATGCACTCCAAGCAGGACCTGCCATACCATGGCCGCCCTTCCCCTGAACTTCGGCAGGGGCGTAGGATGGAAACCGATACAGCCCTTCCCGGGCAGATCCAGGATTCTCTTATCGACCAGCTGGGACAGGCCGATCACGAAAATATAATCCGGACTGATCCGCCTCATGATCTCGATATTTTCCTCATCGCCGATCTTCCTGAACAGCGTATAGGGAATATTGTTTTCCGCCGCCAGTTCATGGATCGGGTAATACCCCGACACATTTTCCGAATACCGGGGATCCAGCGAAAAGACCATGTCGACCGGAAAACCGGTTCGGATCATCTCCTCCAGCACGATCTTGCTGGAATATACAGAGCCAATCAGAATCGACCTCATTGGGCAGTTCCTTTCTTTTTCTTGAATTTTTCTTCGCCGCATATGACGACCAGGACCGTTTTGACCAGGATCTTCAGGTCTAACAGCAATGAGTATTTTTCGATGTATTCCAGATCGTATTCGATCCGGTCTTCCCAGCTTAATGCGGTATTCCCGTTTACCTGGGCCAGGCCGGTCATACCGGGTCTCATATCCAGGCGGTGCATCTGCCTGGGCGTATACAGGTCAACCTGTTCTTTCACCGTAGGCCTGGGACCGATCAGGGACATATCCCCTTTAAACACATTGATCAGCTGCGGCAGTTCGTCTATTTTCAGCCGCCTGATCAACCTCCCGAACGGCGTAACCCGCTCCGCGTCCCTGGAAAAATCAAGTGTCCGTTCCGCTTCCCGGTCAACTTTCATGCTTCGGAACTTAAGGATATCAAAAAGCTTCCTGTTCTTCCCGACCCGCTGCTGCCTGAAGAATACCGGCCCCGGCATGATGATCTTGATCAGGATGCCGGTCACCCCCAACAAAGGAGAGATCACCAGCAGTCCGATGCCGCTCCCCAGCACATCCACCGTTCTTTTCACGCAAAGCTGTAAAAACCTGAGCATTTTACCTCACCTTTTTGTCTTTTTTGGAAATCCTACAATTTCAATGACATCACATTTCGGATAATAATTCAAGATATAATTACCGGCTGCCGCATTCGTATCCTGCGGTCTCAAGCATATTGGTGTCCGCCATCCGCTTCATGATGGAAGGATGCGCACCTTTTGCATAATCACTGGCAAAGTATAGTTTTTTATTCACTCTTTTTTCCTCTTTTCAGTACGTTAATATTGGGCTTTATGCTCATGAACCTTCATGCTCATAGATCAGCTTATCATATACTCTGCCGCCGACCACGAGGCCATCTTTTTCTTCACTTACCAGCTTCATTCCTGCCTTTTCAAG
>CAMNGN010000203.1 GCA_946538475.1 uncultured Blautia sp. | reverse complement strand
CTCGGAGCCAATCTGCTAAGAAGAACTAGAGCCGCCGCTCAGGAGAGCCTTCGCGACTAAGTTCTTCTAAGCAGATTGTCTCCTCGGGCGGGCACAACGGTTCACATTCTGATATGACCGAGGGCCGAGTCCGGATAGATACTCCGGTCTGGTTATTCAGTGCCGGGAAAGCTTGTGTGACGGCCTTCATAAAAGCACTTGTCATGGAGGAGTCGTTTTTTTATAATATGTAATGTGAGCAAAGAAATCTTATTTACGGAGGACGTCATTGTATGAAAATTTTGATCATCTATTATACTCAATCCGGAAATACACAGGCGATTGCCAAGAGTATCGCGCGTGGTGCTGCCTCTACGGGGGCCGAGGTCAAGCTGATGCGCCTCAAAAATGTCACTTATGATATGCTGGGGGAGTATGATCTGATCGGGTTTGGCAGTCCTACCTGGAAGGCGGACACGCCTAACATGCATGCTTTCATCGATAAGATGCCCAAACAGAACGGTACGCACTGTTTTGCTTTCAATACGCATGGCACACTTCCGCATCTTTATTTTCCGATCGTGATTCCTAATCTTAAGAACCATGGGCTGGTTCCGATCGGTTATAAGGACTGGTACGGTGATGTCAATATGCCGGGAATGCCCAAGCCTTACTACACGGGTGGTCATCCGGATGAGCAGGACCTGAGGGAGGCCGAGGAGTTTGGACGGGAGATGGCGGAGAACAGCCCTCGCATCCATGCGGGCGAGACCGATCTGATCTATCCGGATCCCGAGATGAACGACAAGGTGTTTGAGCAGGCGATGATCTGTTCCAACATGCTGCTCTGTCCCACCAATCCCCAGGGTGCTTTTATTCGTGATCCCGAGAAATGTAAATATCCCAAGTGTCATGTCTGTATGGATAACTGCATGATGCAGTATATCGATCTCTCGAAGGATCCGCAGGTTTTCGGCAACCGCGGCGACAGGTGCGATGACTGCCATGAGTGTTCTTATTGTTTTATGCTCTGTCCTTTCGGTGCGATTTATACCGAGGATCCCAGGCAGTTCGAGAGGGATAAGGGAATCAGGCATCTGAATTTTGAGGTGATGCTGGACAGAGATGAAGCAGAGGGGAAATTCAGGCGGCTTGTGCCTGTGGAGGAGGTAGGGTTTGATACGCCCTATGTGTATTGGCATCCGCAAAGGCCGTACATGAAGCCTCCTAAGGAAGATGATGAGTTTACCTGATCGTTTTTAAGCACAGAAAAGGAATGTTTTTGGAATGAAAATTGTTTTGGATTCACACACACATACCATCGCCAGCGGTCATGCCTACAACACGATCATGGAGATGGTTCATGCAGCTTCCGAGAAAGGATTGGAGTTGCTGGGTATAACCGAGCATGCACAGGGAATGCCCGGGAGCTGTAATAACATGTATTTTCGCAATGTGAAGGTTCTTCCCCGGGAGATGGAGGGGATCGAGGTGCTTTTTGGTGCCGAGGCCAATATTCTTGATCCTCAGGGTAATCTGGATATGACCGAGAAGGATATGCGCTATCTGGATGTGGTCATCGCAAGCCTTCACCCCCACTGTATGCAGCCCGGTACCAAGGCGGAGAACACGTCGGCGTATCTCCGTGCGATGGATAATCCTTACATCAACATTATCGGCCATCCGGATGATGGCAGGTACCCTGTTGATTATGAGGCGTTGGTGCGTGCCGCCGGGGATAATCACGTTCTTCTTGAGGTCAACAACCATTCTCTCGATCCGCATTCCGTGCGTACGAGCGCCCGGGAGAACCTTACAGAGATGCTGAAGCTCTGTATGAAATACGGTGTTTCGATCATTCTGGACAGTGATGCGCATTGGTGTGGGGATATCGCCAATACAGCTTTTTCTCTGCCGCTGCTCGAAGAAGTCGGTTTTCCGGAGGAGCTGGTCGTGAATCGTAGTGTGGAGGAGTATAAGAAATATATAGGTAAAAGGTGAAAGAGTGGAACACGGGGACGGTTCCTCGTTCCACCCAACTATACACAGGAATAACTCTTGTGTATTTCCGGGTGGAACGAGGAACCGTCCCCGTGTTCCACTCATCCCCGTGTTTCACTCGCTATTTTCCTCCTCAGCATATTCAGCACACGCTTCTTATCGGTCGTCCACAAAGGCGCGATCAACAAATTCCGCGGGGGATCCCCGGTCATTCTGTGCAGCACTGTCTCTTCCGGGAAGATCCGAAGGCATTCTGTTACCAGGTCGGTGTATTCTTCCATGGTCAGAAGCGGAAAGGGATGCTCTGTCCACTCTTCTGCCATCCGAGTCCCTCTTAATATCTGCAGCATCTGGATTTTAATGCCGTCGAGCTTCGGAGACAGGGCTGCCAGATAGCGGGCTGTCTCGAGCATATCTTCTTTGTTTTCTCCCGGAAGTCCGAGTATCATGTGGACGATCACTGTAAGGCCTGCGTTTTTCAGGCGGCTGTACGTTTTTTCGAACACGTCGAGCGAATAGCCCCTGCCGAAGGCCTCCGCTGTGGATTCATGAACGGTCTGCAGGCCGAGTTCTACGTATACTGTCTTTTTCTGATTAAGTCGTATCAGCATTTCCAGAATATCGTCCGGTATACAGTCGGGGCGGGTTCCGATTGACAGAGCGACAATTTCGGAATAGGACAGCACTTCTTCGTACAGTCGCTCCAGCTTATCTGCCGGGCCGTATGTGTTTGTGAACGCCTGAAAATATGCCACATATCTGCGTTGTTCTATGGGAAGCCCTGCGGGAAACTTGTGGTCTACTCTTCTCTTTGCTTCTTTGATCTGCGCATCTGCCGAATCCAATCCTGCAGCAAATTCTCCGCTTCCGTTCCCCGTACAGAAGCTGCATCCGCCCGATCCGATCGTTCCGTCCCGGTTCGGGCATGTGCAGCCTGAAGTCAGTGCAAGTTTCATCACCTTGCACCCATATATTCTTTTCCATTCTTCCGAGACAGTGCGGATTTTCATATGAATCTCCCTATCATTCAACAGTTAGCCGCGATCCGTTGTGTTACATATCGCAAAAAGTTCAGATGTCATAAAAGTCAGAACTCTTCTTCATTCGCCCGGTCAAGCAGATCGGGTCTTTCTCTCTGTGTACGTGCAAGCGCCTGCTCCTCCCGCCATTTACGTATCGCTTCGTGATTTCCCGACAGGAGCACTTCGGGGACAGTTTTTCCGCGGAATTCGGCCGGTCTTGTGTACTGCGGATATTCCAGCAGTCCGGACTCGAAGGATTCTTCATC
>CAMNGN010000202.1 GCA_946538475.1 uncultured Blautia sp. | reverse complement strand
GGCTTATCCACGTCGAGTCCGCGGGCCACGCTGACATAATACCCCATCAGCTGCAGCGGGATGACCGCCAGGCTGGCGGCAAAATGCGGATCTGTACGCGGAATATACACGGTAAAGTCCACTGTATCTTCCACGTTGTAGTTCCCGTAGCTTGTGATTCCCATCAGATATCCGCCCCGGCTTTTACATTCTACCATATTGCTGACTGTCTTCTCGTAAAGATCATTTTGCGTCAGCGATCCTACGACCAGAATACCGTCTTCGATGAGCGAGATCGTGCCGTGCTTCAGTTCTCCGGCAGCATAGGCCTCCGAATGGATGTAGCTGATCTCTTTCATCTTGAGGCTTCCCTCCATGCTGATCGCATAGTCGATGCCCCGTCCGATAAAGAAGACATCTCTCGTATTGGCAAATTTTGACGCGAACCACTGGATCCTCTCTTTATCCTCGAGAATCCTCTTCATTTTTCCCGGCAGTGTCTTCATCTCTTCAACCAAAGCCAGGCATTCTTCCGAAGAGAGCATACCTCTCTTTTCTGCCATGCCGATGCAGAGCAGATAGCAGGCGATCAGCTGTGCGCTGTAGGCCTTTGTGGTAGCCACCGCGATCTCGGGGCCTGCCGGTGTATAGAAAACATTGTCTGCTTCTCTGGCGATCGAACTTCCCATCACGTTCACGATGGCAAGTGTGCGTATTCCTTTTTCCTTTGCTTCCCGAAGAGCCGCCAGACTGTCCGCCGTCTCACCGCTCTGGCTGATCACGATCAGCAGGGTGTCAGGCGTCATGATCGGCTTGCGGTAGCGGAATTCCGAGGCAAGTTCCACCCTCACCGGTATCCGGGTCATGTCCTCAAAAATGTACTGTGCCGCCATACCTACATGATACGCCGACCCACACGCCACGATCACGATCTCTCCCACACTCTCCAGGATCTCATCGGTAAGTCCGACCTCTGTGAGATCGATCTTGCCGTCTTTTACGACGGAATTGATGGTGTCCTGCACCGCCTTCGGCTGCTCATGGATCTCTTTGATCATAAAGTGCTCAAAGCCGCCTTTTTCAGCCGCTTCGGCATCCCACTCTACCTCTTTCAGTTCCTTCTGAATCTCTTCGCCGTCCAGATTGTAGAAAGTGACGCTGTCCTTCGTAAGCCGGGCCATTTCCAGGTTGCCGATGTAATATACCTTGCGGGTATATTTGAGGATAGCCGGGACGTCGGAAGCCACAAAGGTTCCTTCGTCGGACACGCCGATGATCATCGGGCTGTCTTTTCTGGCCACCCATATTTCGTCCGGACAATCTTTGAACATCAGGGCTAAAGCATATGAGCCGCGGACACGGACCATCGTCTTTGCGATGGCGTCGATCGGTCCGATGTTGTATTTTTTGTAGTAATAATCAACCGTCTTGACCGCGACCTCTGTGTCGGTCTGGGAATAGAAACGATAGCCTTTGCGGACCAGCTTGTCGCGGAGCTCCTGGAAATTTTCGATGATCCCGTTGTGCACGCCGACAATATTGTCGTCATCTGTCATGTGCGGATGCGCATTGGTCTCCGAGGGTTCCCCGTGAGTGGCCCATCTGGTATGACCGATACCACAGGCGCCTTTCAGTGCGAGCCCGTCATTTGTCTTTTCCGCCAGAACTCTAAGACGTCCTTTTGCCTTAACCACTTCTATGGGGCAATTTCCTTCCCGGACAGCAAGTCCCGCGGAATCGTATCCTCTGTATTCGAGTTTGGAAAGCCCCTCCAATAAGATGGGCGCCGCCTGTCTGTTACCGGTGTAGCCAACTATTCCACACATGTTCAGTTCCTCCTTTGTGCCTGATTCTGAACTACGATGCCAAAATATTCTTATCAATATTCCTAAATAATAGCATAAGTATTCATAAAAATAAATAGCGAGCAACACTCGCTCTCTTTTTGTTTATACTATACTCCCCGTTACCATTCCCGCCCATCTCTTGACCCTTTCTGTTGTATCCGGTACACTTGCCTTATTATTAAGAAAGAAGGTACAGCCATGCATTATGATTATCTAGTTGTCGGGGCGGGACTCTACGGTGCTGTTTTTGCCCGTGAAGCCGTCGATGCCGGCAAGAGCGTTCTTGTCATTGACCGCCGTCCCAACATTGCAGGTAATGTTTACACCGAAGATGTCGAAGGCATTCATGTACACAAGTACGGTGCCCACATCTTCCACACCAACAACCGCGAAGTATGGGAGTACGTAAACCGCTTTGCCGAGTTCAACCGTTTCACCAATTCCCCCGTAGCCAACTATCACGGAGAGCTTTACTCTCTGCCGTTCAACATGTACACTTTCAACCGCATGTGGGGCGTGGTCACACCTGAAGAAGCTGCGGCAAAAATCGAAGAACAGAAAAAAGAAGCCGGCATCACCGACCCCAGGAACCTTGAGGAGCAGGCCATCAGCCTGATCGGAACCGACATCTACGAAAAACTTGTCAAGGGTTACACCGAAAAACAGTGGGGACGCCCCTGCACCGAACTTCCGGCGTTCATCATCAAACGCCTGCCGGTACGCCTCACCTTTGACAACAACTATTTTAACGCACTGTTCCAGGGAATCCCGAAGGGCGGCTATACCAAACTGGTCGCCAACCTGTTGGAGGGTGTCCCTGTACAGCTCGAGACCGATTATCTGAAGGATAAAGAAAACCTCGATGCCCTCGCCGACAAGGTGATCTATACCGGTGCCATCGACGCATACTTTGACTTCTGCCTCGGCGCCCTCGAGTACCGCTCCGTCCGCTTTGAGACCGAGCTTCTCGACATCCCGAACTTCCAGGGCAATGCGGCGGTCAACTACACCGACCGTGAGACACCTTTCACCCGCATCATCGAGCACAAATGGTTCGAGTTCGGCAAGGATGACGAAGGAAATGACCTGCCGAAGACGGTAATCAGCCGCGAATACAGCTCCGAGTGGAAGCCGGGCGACGAGCCTTACTATCCCGTGAATGACGAGAAGAACGGTAAGCTTTACAGTGAATATCGTGCACTTGCGGAAAAAGAAGAAAAAGTCATCTTCGGCGGCCGTCTTGGCGAGTACAAATATTATGACATGGACGCGGTCATCGCTTCTGCGCTTGATATGAGCAGGAAGGAACTGGGCTGAGCATTTAAAAGTGTGCGGAAGAACCTGGCCTCGTGACTCACGAACCTACGGTGCGGCTCGCAGATACCACTTGACAAAAAGTTACAAAGCAAATATAATTCTTGTTGCGCAGCCGGGGAGATAGCGGTGCCCTGTACCTGCAATCCGCTACAGCAGGGG
>CAMNGN010000201.1 GCA_946538475.1 uncultured Blautia sp. | reverse complement strand
CTTCGCTGCAGGTACGAAGACCGTCTGCAGATCACGGTAAGGATGGACGAGAAAGTGCGGGAACAGATCATTCCCAAAATGACACTTCAGCAGATCGTGGAGAACTGCATCAAACATGGTTTTCATGATACCGATGTGAAGATGGAGATCAGTCTCACCGGTGTTTGGAATCCTAAATGCTGGTACATAAGGATAAAGGACAACGGAAGCGGAGCTGATGCGGAAAAGCTAATTGCTGTAAAGCAAAGGCTTGCCGATGTAAAACGTATGTATGCCGACAACTCGGTTCCCATCGAGGCTGAGATGGGAGGAATCGGGCTTACCAACACTTATGCGAGATGTCTTCTCCTGTATGAAAACGATCTCATATTTGAGGCGGATAACGTGGCTGAAGGCGGCTTTGAAGTGACTGTCGGGAGGAAACATTCACCCGAACCGTCTGATGATGAACCAATCTGAAAATGCAATAATAAAGGATTATCATGATGAAAATTACGCATTTAAAACTGAACCATTTAACTAATCCTGTCGGATTTGACCTTCTTGCACCGACTGTTTCCTACATCGTGGAAGGCGCGGCAGGTAAATTTCAGAAGAGCGCCCGCATTCAGGTCGCTTCGGACATTGATTTTAACGATGTGATATTTGACAGCGGAGAACGTGAGGATATCGTAAGCACAGCCTTTGAGCTTCCCATCACGCTTGCTCCCATGACCCGCTATTTCTGGAAAGTCTGCGTGACCGACGACGCAGGCGACAGTGCATGCAGCGACGTCGCATGGTTCGAGACAGCCAAAGCGGTGACCTGGCACGGGTTTGACGGAAAGGTCGACCCTCAGGACGATCCCTGGACCGCCAAATGGATCACGCCGGACGCGGACAAAGAAGTGCAGGCGGCTGTATATACGGATATCACCATTGATAAAGAAGTGGAAAAGGCCACTGCCTATATGGTCGGCCTTGGCCTTTATGAGTTTTATCTGAACGGAGAAAAGCAGGGGGATGAGTGCCTTCTTCCGGGCTTCTGCGATTATGACACCTGGATCCAGTATCAGACCTACATCATCGACCTGAAGCAGGGCGCAAACCGTGTGGAGATGCTTCTGGGCGATGGCTGGTACAAGGGCAATTTCGGCCTCAGACAGCGTTACGAGAACTATGGTGACCGTCTTGCGGCGATCGCGGAAATTCATATTTATTATAAGGACGGAAGCAAAGAAGTCGTCGTGACTGACGAAAGCTGGAAGGCAAGAAAGAGCCGTATCGTTTCGAGCGGTATTTACTGCGGCGAAGTGTACGATGCAACGGCGGATGTGAGCGAAGAGTTCGGCGTGCGTCTCATCGACCTTGGCTATGAGAGACTTTCTCCAAGGCTTTCGGCACCGCTCAGAATTCATGAGCGTATTCATCCGATCGAAGTCATCACTTCGCCGAAGGGTGAGACGATCCTCGACTTCGGCCAGAATATGGTCGGCTGGATCAGCTTCAAGTGCAATGCCCCGGCAGGGACAAAGATCTTTATGCAGACCGGCGAGATCCTGCAGGACGATTGCTTCTACAACGAGAACCTGCGTACCGCCAAATCGGAATTCACCTATATTTCCGACGGAACCGAGCGCGTTGTTCGTGAGCATTTCACCTTCCATGGCTTCCGTTTTGTAAAGGTGGAAGGATGGCAGGGAGAGATCGATCCCGATGATTTTGAAGGACTGGTCATCCATTCCGAGCTGGAGAAGAGAGGCGATGTGGTCACCTCCGATCCGCTTGTCAATCAGCTTGTTCACAACGCAAGATGGGGAATGAAAGGCAACTTTGTCGATGTGCCGACCGACTGCCCGCAGCGCGATGAGCGTTACGGATGGACGGGAGATGCGCAGATCTTCTCGGGCACCGCAAATTTCTTTGCGGACACCTATGCGTTTTATACCAAATACGGCCGTGATGTGTATGCTGAGCAGCGTAAGCTGAACGGAAGTGTTCCGGATGTGGTTCCGGTTTGTAATTATTCCGGCGATGCTTCTACCGCCTGGGGCGATGCGGCTACCATTATTCCGTGGAATTCTTATCTTCATTCGGGTGATCGCGGCATCCTTCGCCGTCAGTACGAGAGTATGAAGGGCTGGGTCGATTACATGAAGCGGCAGGACGATGAGGACGGCGGTAAAGGGCTGTGGCTCACCGGCACGCATTATGCGGACTGGCTGGCGCTGGACGGCAACTATGCGGGCGGCGTTTATGGCGGTACCGATCCGGGTTATATCGCTTCGGGATACTATTATTATTCGACAAATATCGTGGCTAAGGCGGCCCGTATCCTCGGAAAAGAAGAGGACGCCGCGTTCTATGAAGCTCATGCGAAGAAGATCCGGGATGCTTTCTTCAAGGAGTATTTTACACCGGCGGGAAATCTGTGCGTAGATACCATGACCGGTTATGTCGTGGCTCTTTACATGGACCTGACGCCCGACTTTGCCTATGAGCGTGTCTGCAAGGGGCTTCTTAAGAAACTGAAGAAGAATTTCTATCATCTGGAGACCGGTTTTGTCGGTACGCCGTACCTGTGCAGAGTTCTTTCCGAGAACGGCATGAACGATCTTGCGTATCATCTGCTGGAGGAGAAGGGCTATCCGGGATGGCTGTACGAGGTGCTTATGGGCGCCACCACGATCTGGGAGCGCTGGAACAGTGTTATGCCTGACGGAAAGATCAGCGGCACCGAGATGAACTCGCTCAACCATTATTCTTATGGTTCCATCGTTGAGTGGATGTTCCGCAATATGGCCGGCATCAATCCCTGCAGCGAGGGAGCGGGCTTCAAGCGCTTTGTGATCCATCCGGCACCGAACTACAGGATCGAGTGTGCCAATGCGACGATCGATTCTGCTTCGGGCCATATCGAGTCCGGGTGGGAGATCAAGAACGGCGGTAAAGAGCTCAAATTCCGCTTTGTGATCCCATTTGACACGAAAGCAGCGATCATTCTGCCTGATGCAAAGGCGGAGGATATCAAATCCTGCCTCGCAGCTCAGGGAATCGACGCAGAGGTGTGTCAGGACGGCAATAACGCCATGTTTGAGGCTGTTTCCGGCACATACGAGATTTCTTACGCACCGACCGTTCCGTACCGTAAAACTTACAATATCGACTCTACATGGGAAGAACTTACAACAAATCCCAAGACCAGAGAGATCCTTCAGAAAGAATATCGCGATCTGAACGACCACATTCCTTTTGTAAAAGAACTGTGTACCCTCGAGGAGTTTACCTGGGGCCCGTTTACAAGCGCGACTAAGGAACAGAGGGAAAAGCTGGATAAGCTGCTTAGAGAAGTAGAATAAAA
>CAMNGN010000200.1 GCA_946538475.1 uncultured Blautia sp. | reverse complement strand
GATATGAGCCTGAGCTTTTGCTTTGGAGGTATAGAATCCGGAGCACTCAAGAACAACGTCTACACCAAGCTCGCCCCACGGAGCGTTCTTTGCATCCGGGATTGCATAGATTTTGATCTCCCGGCCATCAACTGTGATGGAGTCTTCGCCTGCAGAAACGGTAGCAGCCTTAGCATATGTTCCCTGTGTGGAATCATATTTCAGAAGATGAGCAAGCATCTTCGGAGAGGTAAGATCGTTGATAGCAACGATTTCGAAACCTTCTGCGCCGAACATCTGACGGAAAGCAAGACGACCGATACGACCAAATCCATTGATTGCAACTTTTACTGCCATTATGAATTCCTCCTGTAAAAAGTAGAAAATAAGGTTAATTGACGTTCCGTTAAAAGGCGAACGTCGACCTAATGGTTATTGTAACGAATCCCCGGCGAAAATTCAAGTGCCAATTACACAAAAATAACATAAGAATACGGTCATATTGCTAAAAATGCTGTTGCAGATGCTTCAGTGCTTGCAAAGCCCTCCCCTCTACTGCTATAATTTTCACACTAAGCGCTTTTTGGCAGATTCTTTTGCATTCGTTTAAGAAAAGGAGATCTCTTATGTCATTAACGAAAGCTATATTATCGGAAGCCGACCGGACATTTACCGCGAGGTTTGAAAAGCATTACGATGAACTCAAGTGGCTCTACTGTGAACTCTATCAGGATGTGCCCGACCCCATGGAGCATCTGGTCTCCCTGGTTGCCGGAATGCACGCATATTATAATGAAAGAAAGCCTTCTTTGAAGGAGTCCGATCTTCGCCGTGAGGCCGATCCCGAATGGTACAAACGGAATGACCTTTACGGCATGATGCTCTACGTCAACTGTTTTTCGAAGACTCTTAAAGGGCTGGAAGAAAAGCTCGACTATATCTCTGAATGCAACGTAAATTATCTGCATCTGATGCCTCTTCTTGCTTCTCCCAAGGGAAGGAGCGATGGCGGATACGCGGTGGCCGATTTCCGTCAGGTGCAGCCCGATCTGGGCACGATGGAGGACTTTTCCCGCGTTGCGGACAAATGCCACGAGCGCGGCATAAACATTGCCCTCGATTTTGTGATGAACCACACCTCGGAAGATCATGAGTGGGCCAAAAGAGCCCGCGCCGGCGAGAGGGAATATCAGGACCGCTACTTCTTCTTTGACACCTTCGATATTCCGGCAATGTACGAAAAAACGTGCCCTCAGGTATTCCCGACCACCGCTCCGGGCAACTTCACCTGGCTGGAGGATTGCCGCAAGCACGTCATGACGACTTTCTATCCGTATCAGTGGGACCTCAATTACCGTAATCCACAAGTGCTGAACGAGATGGTCTTTAACATGCTTTTCCTGGCTAACCGCGGTGTGGATATCATCCGTCTGGATGCGGTTCCGTACATCTGGAAGCAGCTGGGCACCAACTGCCGCAACCTGCCGCAGGTGCACACGATCGTCAGAATGATGCGCATCATTTGCGAGATCGTATGTCCGGGTGTGCTGATGCTGGGCGAAGTGGTCATGGCCCCCGACAAGGTGGCGCCCTATTTCGGTACACCCGAGAAGCCGGAGTGCCATATGTTGTACAATGTCACGACCATGGCCAGCACCTGGAACACCGTGGCTACCCGCGACGCAGGGCTGTTAAAGCGTCAGCTGGATATCCTGGCTTCGCTGCCCCGCACGTACATTTTCCAGAATTATCTGCGCTGCCACGACGATATCGGCTGGGGGCTCGACTATGATTATCTCTCCGCCTTCGGCATCGAAGAAGGCGCGCATAAAAAATATCTGAACGATTTCCTCACCGGGAAATGGCCGGATTCATTCAGCCGCGGCGAGCTTTACAACGATGACCCGCGTCTCCGCGATGCAAGACTCTGCGGAACCACCGCATCGCTTGTCGGTATCGAGCGCTTTGGGTTTGAAGGAAACCGCGCAGGCGTTGACCGTGGTGTCATCTATGATATCACGCTGCACGCATTTATGATGTCACAGTCCGGCATCCCGGTGCTCTACAGCGGTGACGAGATCGGTATGCTCAACGACTACTCCTATAAAAAAGACCCCGACAAGGCAGCTGATTCGCGCTACCTGCATCGAGGCGATTTCCGTTGGGATCTGGCTGAGCGCCGTAACGAAGAGGGAACTGTCCAGTATAATCTTTTCCACGCTCTGGATAAGCTGGCACATATCCGCGCCGCACACAGTGTGTTTGAGGCCGAGGTTCCTTTCCGTACACTGGATACATGGGATCAGTCCACTCTGGCTCTTGTGCGCGAGAATGATGAGGAGAAGTTCATCGGTATCTATAACTTCAGCGAGTTCGACCGCGTGGCCTGGATCAACGAGGAGGACGGCATCTACACCGACCTGCTCTCCGGCAGGGAGATGGAGGCACGTGGGGTGCAGATTCCGGCGTTTGGGTGTTATTGGTTGTTGAGGAAAAAATAAAAAAGCGGGGCGCGCCCCCGCTTTTTTCATCCTATCATTCCTTCAAACTTATAAGCATGCCCATTCCCATACTTCCTGGAAAACAGCACCGCCAGATCGCAGGACTTCTTTCCGGAACCGACAAAGTTCACCTTATTGTAGCCCGCAAACCCGGACGGCAGCTTGGCCTCGGCCTGCTGCAGCTCCAGCAAGGGCTGGGTAGTTCCGGCGATGACCAGACAGTTGCAGATGTTGGAAAGAACATCGCGTTTCGGCAGTGTCAGTGTATCCTGTGCGGGATCGAGCAGCACTACGTTGACGACCTTCTTGTTTTCATCCACATTCAGCAGCTGGCCGGTGATATAGTCCTCTGCTTTGCAGATCTCCATATGATGGAAGAACAGCTTCTTATACCCGTTATGAATTGCGGAGATGGAATAGCCTGCTGCCCCTTCGGGATATTTAAAATCGCAGGATTTCTTTTTCATCTCCTGGAACCCGAGGATCGCTCCGGTCTCATCAAAGAAGCTGATCCTGAATGTGACGGATTTCTTGGGCTGTTCATTCTCCAGTATTCTCAAATGATATGTGGCTCCCTGTTCGAGTTCCGGAAGCCCGGCACCCTCTGCTGATACCGCTGCGGATTTCCACTCGCGAATTACATCGCCCGCGAACGATGTGAGGCTCTGTGCCATCATCAGCCCGTTATCGACCGGCGTAACACGCACGTCTTTTGAATTGTTTTCACCGGCGTCATTCCACCGAATCAGATATACCACATTATTCTCAGCCATGTCCTCCACCTCATAATTCTTCATTAATAATATGAGAACATTATATAACGGGATTCGATAAATTTCAACATAATTTTTAAATATTTATTAAGAAAATATTTCAG
>CAMNGN010000199.1 GCA_946538475.1 uncultured Blautia sp. | reverse complement strand
GCTGCACTCACCGCTGTAATATGCGGATTAGCTCCTTCATACCAGTACAGGAAACCTTCCATATCGATCACATCGCCGACCTTCAGCTCTTTTACTGCTTTGTATACGTCGGATTCGCTGTCGCACAGATAGGACTCGATCGTGAAGGAATAGGTCTCGCCATTGATGGAAGCATCAAAGTAAAGATCATCGCCCTCTGTACCGGAGTTGTCCCAGTTGTAGAAGAAAGCATGCTCGTTTCCTTCTTCATCCGTCTTGGCTTCTACGGTCATTCCCTTGAAGGAGACCAGCTGATTCTGATGGTCGATCAGCTCGTCACTGCCCAGCAGCTCGGTTGCATCGATGGGCTCTGCGATATAGTTTCCGTCCTCGATCTCGATGGTTGCATCGACGATCTCGACCTCGCCGGACCACTCAGATTTGTAGCCGGTCACTTTGATCTTCTGGCCGGGAACCAGCTTCTCGAAATCTTCTTCGGAGCAGGCTGCCTGATAAACAAAATATGCGCCGTCCTCGTCCTGTGTGTAGAGGGTTGCTTTGTCTTCCCACCAGGACTGTTTTGCCTGTACGTAAGTCTCTACCACTACCTCAGAATCGAGCTCTGCTTCGACATACTCTGCATAAGTCATAACTCCCGAAGCATCTTCTGCTTCCGCTTCTTCTGCCGCAGGTTCTTCTGCTTCTGCTGCGGTCTCTTCCGCTGCAGTCTCTTCTGTCGCCGCTTCTTCTGCGGAAACGCCCATGCTGCCAAGTGCCAGAGTCATAACGGCTGCCATCATAAGTACTGTTTTCTTTTTCATGAGAGTGTGATCTCCTTTCTAAAAAAGCTGATGCTGTTTTTTATCAGTAGTATTATAGACCGAACAGAGCAGAAGGTCAATTATATAATCGCAGCGCCTGTACACTCACCTCAAAACCGCGTGTACCACATCTGCGATATAGATAAGCAGCATCACTGCCCCTTCGGGCCTGTTGATCCGTTTTTTGGTAAGCGCAAAAACAAATGTGAGCACACTCACCACGATCAGGATCGCCATGTCAATGAGCGAAGCCATGTTCACCGTGATCGGATGGATCGTGGATGATACGCCCAGGATGAACAGCAGATTGAAAATGTTGGAGCCAACCACATTGCCGACCGCCATGCCGGTCTCGCCCTTTCCGGCAGCCACGATGGATGTGACCAGTTCGGGCAGCGAAGTACCTACAGCTACGATGGTAAGGCCGATGAGTGTTTCTGACATGCCAAAGGTACGCGCGATCGCCTTGGCGCTTGTGACAACAGCCTGACCGCCTGCAGCGATCATAACAATGCCCACGAGGATGAGCAAAATGCACTTTTTGAAAGTGGCGTGTTCGGTATCCTGTTCTTCTTCGGGATGCTTTTTGGCGTCAAATATAAGATAAGCAATATAACATACGAAGGCAACAAGAAGCACAATGCCTGTCACACGGCTCACAGAACCTACTATATCTTCCATTCCGGCAATGACCGCCGTACCGCTCACAATACTTTTCGAGCAGGTTACGATGAGCAGGAACACGGTCGCAATGATCGAAACAGGAAAATCTCTTTTGTTGATATCGTCAGCCACAGGGAGCGGGTGGATCAACGCACAAACGCCCAACACGGAAAGCAGATTGAAAAGGTTTGAGCCGACAACGTTGCTGAGTGCGATCTCGTTTGAGCCTGAGAGCGCTGCCACGGTACTGACCGCAAGTTCCGGCGCACTGGTGCCCAGCGCCACGATAGTAAGTCCGATGATCACGCCTGAGATGTGGAATATTCTTGCAAGCGAAGAGCTTCCGTCCACAAACAGGTCGGCGCCTTTGATCAGCGCCGCAAAACCAATGATCAGCAGCACAAAGTAACCAAAAATCATAATAATCCTCCTCGAAATCAGTTGCCGGACAATCGTATTGTCACCGGTATGTCAGGCTGTTTTTCCGGCTCATTGCTCAAAAAAAGAGACTCCACCACAGAAAACTGTGGTAAAGTCTCGCTCCTTAAAACATATTCCGGGGTAAATATCATCCCGTCCTGACGAAATATGTCACATATCCCAAAACCATATGCGAGCTACTCCCTGAACCGAACCTCATTATAGCTTACGCCGCGTTAAAAATCAACTTTATTTTTTTTTAATGGTGTCAGGTACCATGAACAAATTATGAACAGAAACGGTCCATTCGTTGCAACAGATGCACAGGTATTGTTGCACCGTTGTGTCTAAATAGTCTTTGTTTGCAACAAATACAACGAAAAACAGTTTACTTAAGAAGGAACATTCCTGATTAAATTGTTAAAATATACCCATCATAAGGAACAACGTTCCAAAAAAAATCAGGAGGAAAGGAAAATGAGTAAATCTGCAAATTATGCACCGCAGGAAAAAGCCTCTCCCAAGCTGATGGTCGGCTACGGCCTTGGTGAAGTAGGCTGCCAGATGAGCTGGTACATGATCAACAACTACCTCAACATTTTCTACACTGACGTTGTCGGACTTACCGGAGCTGCTATTTCGGCCATCGTCCTCATCGCACGTATCTGGGACGCGATCAACGACCCGATGATGGGACAGATCGCAGACAAGACCAACTCCCGTTGGGGTAAGTTCCGTCCGTACCTGATGTTTGCGCCGCCTTTCCTGGCGATCTTCAACATCCTGACCTTTACCGTTTTCCCGGTTCAGGGATTCCTGAAGATACTGCTTTGCGGTATTTGCTACATTGGTGCCGGCATGGCTTACACAGCCTGCTCCATCGCTTATCAGGCCCTGCTGAACGTTATCGCTGTCGATTCACGTGTAAGACAGCTTCTTGCAACAGCCAGAAGCACCGGTGCTTCCATTATCGGTATTATCCTTTCGATGGTCGCAATGCCAACCATTCTTCGTTTCAGCAGTGCTGTGAATGAAAATGGCGAAAAAATGGCTGACGGACATGGCTACTTTATGGCAACCGTCATCTTCTCCCTTATACTGATCCCGGTATTCTGGGCATGTGCCGCGATCTGTAAAGAAACCTACACAGATAAACTGCACAGCAATGCTCCGGCCGAAAAGACATCTTTCCTCGGCAATATAAAGAGCCTCATTCAGAATGACCAGCTTCTGATGGTAGTCCTTGCAACAGTCCTCGGAACCATCTGCGTAACCGGACGTTACGGAATTCTTGTTTATCATGTAATCTATGTCGTAGGCGGTCCTCAGTATATCGCTACCATGTTCACCGCAATGACAGTCGGCCAGCTGGTCGGTACACTTACCGTTCCGTGGGGAACCAAAGTATTCGGTAAGAGAAACTATATGTTCATCATGAACGGCGTCATGGCTATCGGCTTCGTCCTGCTGTTCCTGAACCCCACCA
>CAMNGN010000198.1 GCA_946538475.1 uncultured Blautia sp. | reverse complement strand
GCCAGCATCTTCCGGGTATAGGCTGTGCCTCCGCAGTAGAGCTCATCTTCGTACTCACAGACGAGGTTGCCTTCATATCCGTAATCCTTAAGCAGCGCAAATATTTCTTTATAAGGAATGCTTCCTTCCGTAAGGTTATCATCCAGGTAGTGGAATTTACAGTGGCACTCGACACTGTAAGGAAGAATATCCTCCAGCTCCTTCAAGAGTGCAGGCAGATCTTTTCTGTCGTGGAACTGGACGAAGCCCCACATTCCGGCCAGTGCGGTCATGATGGCCGGAGATGCGCCTGCGGCCATGACGGCTGCGGCTGCTTCTTCCTGGGTTTTGCCTTCCCTGCGAAGTTTAGCCGCCAGCTCGAGGTGCTCCTCTTTTACACCGGCTTCGATTGCCTTTTTCCACTGCGGCTTGTTGGGCTCGACTGCCAGGAAGCCAAAGTCGGGCACAAAACCGAGATGCTTCGAACCCGTCCTTTTGATCACATCCAGATATTTCTGCATGACAGGAGATCCGGGAGTCTCGGGATTGTGTATCTCGATACCGCACCTTACATCGTACAGTTCGGCGTAGGGGGCAAGGCGTTCAAAAGCTTCGGGGCTCATCATATACTGCACGCGCATGATCTTCACGCCAAGTTTATTGGCTGTTTTCAGGTCGATGATCGCATCTGCAAGCATCTCATCGTCAGTCAGATTGCGGTCGGGACGCATGCCTTTATCGTTGTTTGCACCATAGGAAGTCGGGCCGATTCCATAGGCAGCTTTCAGGCGAAAGATCATGCCGAGGAACTCATCACTCACGTTCGGATAACCGGGAATCATCTGTGAGCCTACGATCTCGTATCCTTCTGCTCCGGCGAGGGCTGCCTGCTTGACGCATTCTTCAAAATCATATTGAAATCTGGCATATTCGGTGCCATAGCAAAACAATGTTGCACTTAATTTCAGCTTCTCACCCATTCTGTACTTCCCTCCTTCTGCTCCTTTACGTTAACAGTGACTTTTTCGCCCGAATCCAGCGGCATAAAATCATGCCCGGGGCCGATCTGCATATAAGGTACTCGAAGCATGAGCTTCAGTTCCACTTCATGCTCGCCGTCCGAAACACCGCCCTTTTTGATCACACGAATATGGGCAGGGTCTGCCTGGCTCCAGAATTCCGTCATTGCGTAAGCAAGGCGATAGATCGGCATCTCCTTACCGTTTATCTCGAATGTGGTTGCTTCCTGCGGCATCTTCTCTCCGTCAAGATATACCTCAAGCAGATCGATGTCCGACAGATAATGGCCTCGATAGTAGCCCAGCTGTACATCAAACTCAAAACCGTTTCGTTTCCCATTGATGTATATGTTCCGGAACGTGTCTTTTTTGATGATGGATCCGTTAAGGTTCATGCGCATTGCAAATCCCATGCCCTTTTTCCCCCTTCTTGATGTAATTGTGCTGTGATCTTTGTTCTATAATTACTTTACAACGAAAATATTGTTTCCTCTACGCTTATGGACACCTTTTTCCGGGTACGATTTGTACCTTTTTAGAAGTCCGGCCGGGCGTCCGAAGGTCAAAATATGTCCGGAACCGGGGTGACAGGAAGAACCGTCCCACTGATTCAATTGACCCGGCCATATTGAGAAAATTGTCAATTCGTGCTACAATACAAACAAATATAAACAAAAAGAGGTTTTACTTATGAGAGAAAGCGGTATCCTGTTCCCGATCTCTTCCCTGCCGTCGCGCTACGGCATCGGCTGCATTTCGAGGGACGCATATGATTTTGTTGATTTCCTGAAAAAATCGGGCCAGGGATTGTGGCAGATCCTGCCGGTCGGGCCTACAGGCTTTGGCGATTCACCATATCAGCCATTTTCGGCTTTTGCGGGAAATCCCTATTTTATCTGTCTTGAGACACTGATCGAAGAAGGACTGCTCACCACAGACGAGTGCAACGCGGTTAATTTCGGCAGTGATGAAACGCGTGTGGATTACGGTGCTCTCTATCAGGGACGCTATCCGCTGCTGAAAAAAGCTTATGACAGATTTGTGGAAAAGGAACTTTGCGACGAGCCGGAATACAAAGCATTTATAAAGAAAGAAAGCTATTGGCTCGAAGACTACGCTCTGTACATGGCAATCAAAGAAGAGATGGGCGGAAAGAGCTGGCAGGACTGGGACGAACCATACAAATGCCGTGAAAAAGCCGCCCTCAAAAAGGCCAAAACCGAGCTTGCCGATACGATCGGTTTCTTCTGCTTCCAGCAGTACGAATTTAATAAACAGTGGACAAAACTGCACGAGTACGCAATGGCCGCCAATGTAAAGATCATCGGCGATATCCCGTTCTATGTTTCCATGGACAGCGCAGATGTCTGGGCCCATCCGGAAGTATTCCGCATGAACAAGGACCTGACTCCCGAAGTAGTGGCGGGATGTCCGCCAGATGCGTTCAGCGCCACAGGTCAGCTGTGGGGTAATCCCATCTACGACTGGAAAGGGATGAAGCAGAAGGAGTATCCCTGGTGGGTACAGAGAATGAACCGCAGTTTTGACCTGTACGACATTGTCCGTATCGATCACTTCCATGGTTTTACCGAATATTATGCCATCCCGGCGGAGGACGAGACAGCTGAGAACGGTGAACTCTGTAAAGGACCCGGCATGGATCTCTTCAAAGTTCTGAAGGAGAAAGTACCGACAATGTCCGAGGAACGCATCAGTGTGATCGCTGAGGACCTGGGCACGGTGACCAAAGAGAATCAAAAGCTTCTGGAAGACACCGGTTTCCCCGGAATGAAAGTGCTCCAGTTTGCCTTCACCAGCTGGAACAGTATTTATATGACCCATCGTCATACGAAAAACAGCGTGGTCTATACGGGAACACACGATAATCCCACCTCCCGCGCATGGCTCGATATGATCAATGACGGTGAGCGCGGTTTTCTGCGCCGCTACCTGAACTCCATGAATACAGACTATGGCGCACTGGTGTGGGATTTCATCCGCGAAGCTTACCGCTCAGTGGCGGATATCTGTATCATTCCTCTCCAGGACTATCTGGTCATGGGACCGGAAGCACGCATCAATACTCCCGGCACCGGCGGAGACAACTGGCAGTGGAGGCTGCGCCCGAATTTCCTGTCGGAGGATCTGGCGCGGAGTATTCGTGGGCTGGCGGAGACGTACAGCAGGATTCCGGAGTGAGTCAGGGAACACACGGGGACGGTCCTTTTGTGTTCGCACATTTGACAACGAGAATGGATCTTTCTGTCATGTGTGAACACAAAAGGACCGTCCCCGTGTGTTCCCGGGACTTGGACTCTCCGGGACGCTGCCGCCATTTCTGCAAGGCTGTTGTTCTGTGCCGTGCTTTCTCTCGCCGGCGCCGTCGTGACCT
>CAMNGN010000197.1 GCA_946538475.1 uncultured Blautia sp. | reverse complement strand
GTACTTAACTCGCTGAAAGGCGGTGTTGTGCCGCGCATCGGCCTGCCGTACATCACCGTAGGAAGAAAGCACGAGATCGAAGCGCTGCTGCACGATGTGGATATCATTGCAGAAGGCGGCGCATCCTTCCGTTTCATCGTCGGACGATATGGCAGTGGCAAGAGTTTTTTATTGCAGACCATACGTAACTATGTGATGGACCGTGGATTTATCGTGGCGGACGCAGATCTCTCCCCCGAACGGAGGCTGCAGGGTACAAGAGGGCAGGGGCTGGCTACCTACCGCGAGCTGATCTCGAATCTCTCCACAAAAACCAAGCCCGAGGGCGGGGCGCTTACACTGGTGCTGGACCGCTGGATCAGCGCAGTGCAGAGCGAGGCGATGCAGGAGACAGGGCTGCCTGTGGGTGATCCCGGCCTGACGGAGGAAACCGACAGACGAATCTTTGCAGTGACTGCTTCTGTCAGTGAGATGGTCCATGGGTTTGAGTTCGGCAAGCTTCTGTCTGCCTACTATCAGGCGTACGTGAACGGAGACGATGAGACCAAGGCAAAAGTGGTGCGCTGGTTCCGCGGAGAATATGCCCTGAAAAAAGAGGCGAAGGAAGCGCTCGGCGTCAACATGATCATCACTGACGACGACTGGTACGACTATCTGAAACTGTTTGCCACGTTTTTCCGGCTGGCAGGCTACACCGGAATGATGATCATGGTGGATGAACTGGTGAATCTCTATAAGATTCCCAATTCTATCACCAGACAGTACAATTACGAAAAGATCCTGACCATGTATAATGATACTCTGCAGGGAAAAGCGAAGTACCTTGGGATTATCATGGGTGCGACACCGCAGGCTCTGGAGGATAAGCGAAGAGGCATCTATAGTTACGAAGCTCTTCGCTCCAGACTCAGCGAAGGACGCTTCTCCAGGCCGGGTGCAAGAGACCTGCTTGCGCCTGTGATCCGGCTGGAACCGCTGACTGCAGAGGAAATGCTGGTGCTGTGTGAGAAGCTGGCCGAGATGCATGCCGGTCTGTACGGCTATACTCGCAGCATCACTACCGACGACCTGGTCAAATTTATAAAAATCGAGTATGGAAGAATCGGTGCAGACCAAAATATCACTCCCCGTGAAGTAATCAGGGATTTTATTGAGCTGCTGGATCTTTTGTACCAGCACACAAATATGGACATTGCATCGCTTCTGGAATCGGATGAATTCAGCTATGCCAAATCCGAAGCTGTCTCTGACGAGACCGAAGCAGGCTTTGTGGAGTTTACACTATGAATGTGTTCGAACGTTATGCGTCCTTTATTCAGGACTATATCTACAGCTCGGGCTGGCAGAGCCTGAGGGCGGTCCAGAATGCGGCAGGAGACGCGATTTTTAATACGGATGAGAATGTGCTGCTGACAGCCTCCACAGCCTCCGGAAAGACGGAGGCTGCGTTTTTTCCGATACTAACGCTGCTTGACGAGGAACCGTCTAAAACCGTCGGTGTCCTATATATCGCACCGCTAAAAGCGCTGATCAATGATCAGTTTGGCCGTCTTAACGAACTGTGCGAGGAAGAGGGGATCGCCGTGACCCGCTGGCACGGGGATGCGGCGCAGTCCAAAAAGCGTAAGCTTCTGAAAAAACCATCGGGGATCTTGCAGATCACTCCTGAATCGCTGGAATCACTGATGATCAACAAACATATGGAGATTCCGAGCCTCTTCTATGACCTGCGTTTTATCGTGATCGACGAGATCCATTCCCTTCTCAGGGCGGACCGCGGTCTGCAGACATTCTGTCTGATCGAAAGGCTGTGCAAGCTTGCGGGATGTAACCCCAGGAGGATCGGTCTGTCTGCCACGATCGGGAATCCGGAGCTGGCAGGAAAGTTTCTGGCAGCGGGCAGTGGAAGAAGTACGATCATTCCCAAATTCGACGGCGGGAAAGAAGTGTGGCGTCTCTCCATGGAGCACTTTTATAATTCCGATCCGCAGGCCGACGAGGGCAAACCTGTCCCGGAAGACACGCCCCCGGTCGAAGAGGCGACCGATACCGCACCAAAGGCTGCCGATCCCGGAATCGGATATATTTTTGAACATACACGGGGGAAAAAGTGCCTGGTATTCACCAATTCACGCGAGGAGTGTGAGTCGGTCTGCCAGAGCCTTCGCGGATACTGTGAGGTAAATCATGAGCCGGACCGTTTCCTGATTCATCACGGAAATCTTTCCGCCTCCTATCGCGAGAGTGCCGAGGAGGAGATGAAGGATGATGATTCCCTGATGTCGGTATGTGCTACGGCAACGCTGGAACTCGGGATCGATATAGGAAAGCTTGAACGGGCATTTCAGATCGATGCGCCGTTCACTGTCTCGGGCTTTCTTCAGCGAATGGGGAGGACAGGGCGTCGAGGATCCCCCTCGGAAATGTGGTTCGTCATGCGGGAGGATCATCAGGAGGCCCGCGCCATGCTTCCGGACAGTATTCCCTGGTATCTGATCCAGGGGATCGCACTCGTGCAGCTTTACATCGAGGAGAGGTTTGTGGAACCGCCGCGGCTCGACAGGCTGCCTTACAGCCTGCTGTATCATCAGACCATGAGCACGCTTGCTTCACACGGGGAGATGACACCCGGTGAACTGGCTTCCCGCGTTCTGCCGCTGAGCTGTTTTAAGCGTATCTCGCAGGACGATTATCGGGTGCTTCTCAGGCATCTCATTGAGATCGATCATATCAATCGCACCGAGAACAATGGGCTGATCGTAGGCCTGACCGGTGAGCGGATCGTGAATAACTATAAGTTTTACGCAGTGTTTCAGGAGAACATCGAATATACGGTGCGTGCCGGCTCGGAACAGCTGGGAACGATCGTTAAACCGCCGCCCGTGGGGGATAAGATCGCCATCGCAGGGCGTGTCTGGGTGGTCGAAGAGGTGGACCACAAGCGGCGTGTGGTGTTCTGTACGCTTGTGAAAGGAAGGATACCCGCGTATTTCGGCGATGTGGCAGGAGATATTCATACACATATATTGGAGAGAATGTATCAGGTGTTGAGTGAGGATAAACAATATCCTTATCTGATGACCCACGCAGTCTGCCGTCTTGCGGACGCAAGGGAAACCTTCCGGAAATCTATGATGGCTGACCGGCCGTTGGTGAGTCTCGGAGGAAAAATGTGGGCCCTGTTCCCCTGGCTCGGCTCCTACGCCTTCCTTGCTTTGGAACGCTTCCTTAAAATTCGCTGCGGGAAAAAGCTGGGCCTGAAGGGCCTGCAGTCTTCCCGCCCGTATTACATGCAGTTTACCATGCAGGTGAGCGAGGAAGAGTTTTACAAGATCGTGTGCGAAGAAGCCGCAGCCGAGTTTGACGCTATGGAGCTTGTCTATCCCAAGGAGGTACCCGTGTTTGAAAAGTACGATGC
>CAMNGN010000196.1 GCA_946538475.1 uncultured Blautia sp. | reverse complement strand
TCCGCGGGAAGGCTGAATTCCCAGAAGCGGATGTCCTGATACGGTCTCAGCTTACCCGCAAATCCCGAGGGGACAGAAACGGCCAGCACGATGATCAGCACTGTAAAAAGAAAAAGGGTGCTGATGGCACGGATCCTGTGTACCGGCACGTTGCTGATGTGACGTTTGTCCTTCAGATAATTTTCTCTGCGGCGAATGTATTGATACGCGAGCGAGAGAAAAAGGCACGCGAAGGCGCTGCAGAAGGATACATCGCACATGGCTTTGCAGTTGGTGACCAGTGCGAGCATGTATGTGACTGCGAACAGGATGATGATGGGCAGGCGGGGGTACTCGAGAAGAGAGCTCCGCGGTGTCCAGGTGATATCGTTTGCTTCTTCGGCCTTCTGACGATTTATCTCGTTTCGTCTGATGGCGTTCGCGTCATAGCAGACGAGCAGAAGAAGCACGCCGCAGGTTCCGATCAGAAGATTGCGGAAGATGGGGCCGAAGAGGGCCGAACCGATCACCCACGCGCATCCGCAGCAGCCCAAAATGCAGGCTATGCTGAGGAGCAAATATTGATAATAATACCGGGCTTTCCACAAAAATGCACGCACGATCGCGATAAACGGGAAGATGATCCAGCTTGCAAGGTAGAAGCGAAGGAGTGCCTCGTCGTTCCGCTCCGTCATCGTGACGCAGATGGCCGGGACGGGGAGCGCGAGGATCATGGCGCAGTTTATGTCCTCGATGAGGGCGAGGAGGAAATGCCGCGGGGTAAGTCTGTGATTTGTAGCTTTATCTGTTTTCATATCAAGCCTGCCATCTTTTTATATATTTCGGCTTTTACATAGTTGAGCTGTATCGGGTACAGCAACTATGCAAATATGTGCCACAGATTCAAAGGTATCCGGCAATCTGCTGTGCGGACTGTCGGTTCAGTTATATTTTTTGCGCTTCTTTATAATCGTGAGATTTTCCATACCTGCTATAGAAAGGTCAGAATCGGATTCGACCGGCACGATCAGGAGCCCCTGTTTTTCTCTGCCGAGAAAACCGAGAATATTTTCCTTCAGTTCTTCGTCCGCGTTGATCGAGAGAAACACGGGAAAGAACGGCGCGTCTTCGGGCATTTCATGAAGCGTTTCTCCGAAAGCAGAAAGCTGCATTGCGGAAAAATCGGCGGTCAGGAACTGCTCGATCGTCTTCAGCTGCTGCCTTCCTCCTGCGGGCGGAAGATAAAAACCGTCCGGAGTGTTGACCGAGAGGCCGACTTCCATGCCGTCACCCAGAAGGCGGGCGGCCAGCGTCGCGGCGACAGAGATGCACTCCTCGAGCTGCTCTTCTTTTTTCAGGAGAAAGCGGTCGCTCACATCCAGATAGATCATGATCTGCGAGGAAAGAACGGAAGAGAAGGTGTTGACCATCAGATTTCCGGTTCTGGCGCTTGCTTTCCAGTTGATCGTTTTCATGGGATCCTGAAGTGTGTAATCGCGGATGCCCGAGAAGGCGAAGGGGTCCTCGTAGTATTTGCGTGAACTCTGAAATTCGCCGAACAGCGACTCGAACACCGGCATGATGTCTGCGACATCGGTGCGCGCGGCGTACACATAAAGGTTTTTATCGCTGCCCGAATCGCAGGTGTATGCGCTGTCGAGCAGCAGGGAGCGGCAGGTGAGCTGCATCTGGCTGAAAGAATAGCAGCCGCGTCTGGGGCACCCGGCTTTGTAGGTGCGCGTGATAGATTCCATACCCATAAGAGAGAACAGATCTCTCTTATATATATAGTCGCTGGTCAGAACATTTTCGACACCCGGAAGCTGTATGCCCTTTTGAATGCGGAAGCATACCTCAAGGAGAGGGACGGGCAGCCTTTTGCGGTTCTCCACAACTTCCAGAATGCCGGCTGTGCCTCCTGCGTAGACTGCCGGACTGTCAAAATCAAGACGGAACGAAAGGTTTCGGCTCCACAGATTTTTGTAGACCCGCCGGAGGATCAGGAGACATACTCCGGCTGACAGGAGCAGCAGGACGATCATGGACGGCTCCAGTCCTCGGTCGGGACCGGGGTGCCCGAGATCAGGCGGCGGATGCGGTCCTGTTTTGCTTCGTAGTATCTTTCTTCGCAGATGAGCCTGTGTGCCAGAACGGGCACGGCCACTTCGCGGATATCCTCGGGAACCACGTAATCGCGGCCGCAAAGGAGCGCGCAGCCCTGGCTTGCCCGCAGCAGCGCCAGAGTTCCTCTGGGACTGACACCTTCGCGTACTGTCGCCGAGGTGCCGGAGCGGGAGGCCATGATGAGCGAAGCAATGTAGGTTCTCAGATCATCGTGGACGAAAACCTTGCGGCAGTTCTCCTGCAGTGCAAGGATGTCGGGAATGTCCGCCACGGGGGTGAGCGTTTTTAGCGGTTCGTCTTCGATAAAGCGGTCGATCAGCGCTTTTTCATCTACGGTGTTGAGTGATTCCATGCTGATCTTCATGAGAAACCGGTCGAGCTGAGCCTCGGGAAGAGGGTAGCAGCCGAGGGTTTCCACCGGGTTCTGCGTGGCGATGACGAAGAAGGGCGCCGGCAGAATGCGGGTTTCGCCGTCGGTCGTGACCTGGCCTTCGCCCATGCACTCCAGGAGCGCGGACTGGGTCCTGGGGGTGGCGCGGTTGATCTCGTCTGCCAGGAGCAGGTTGCTGAAGACCGGCCCCTGCCGGAATACGAAGCCGTTTTCTTTCTGATTAAAATAGTTGAGGCCGGTCACATCGCTCGGCAGAAGGTCGGGCGTAAACTGGATGCGGCTGTAGGTGAGGTTCATCGATTTGGCCATGGAGCGGGCCAGGACAGTCTTGCCCGTGCCCGGCAGGTCCTCGAGGAGGACGTGGCCGCCTGCGGCGATCGAGATGAGGAGAAGGTCGATGACTTTTTCCTGGCCGATCATGACTCTTTTTATGTTGGTTTTGATTTGTTCGAGGGTATTCATAAGGGGATTCTCCACTGTGAAAATTATGCTTTTTTTCTTTGAAAAGGATAGCAGAAAATGGGTGTAAAGTAAAGGGAAACACACGGGGACGGTCCGAGGCCACTGAAATCAAAGTTGATACGAATACTCTACGCCGAAAGCTTCCCGGCCACGTGACCCACTTCTTCAGTGCTCTCGAACTGTCCTCCGTGTATCCTTGACCTGAAAAATTATGTGGATTTGTAACCTATATCAAGGTATAATAAGATGGAAAAGCCGCCTGCGTTATTTACGGGCATGAGATGGCGGCACAAGACAGGGGACGGTTCTCTGTCTTACCCGCTTTAAGGAATGAGTGGGAAACTAAAGAAAACGGGTAAGACAGAGAACCGTCCCCTGTCTTGAAAAAAGGAGAAAAAAGATGAGCATCCCTTATGTAAAGAAAGATGAAAAAGGCATCACCACCCTCTATGTAAACGATCGCCCGTTCTTCTGCAAG
>CAMNGN010000195.1 GCA_946538475.1 uncultured Blautia sp. | reverse complement strand
CGAATAATTCGCTGCTCAGGGAGTTTATTGGGGGGAGTATATTTAATGTGTGACAGACGGCGCCTTTCGCGCTTGCGAGGAGGGCTCCTCGCGCTCCTCTGTCTCGGGGAGGGAGGGCACTCGGAGTTGCGAAGCCCGTTTCTACGCTTCGCTCCGGTCGTTGCCAAACGGGTGCCACCGGCACCCGGCAACCCTCCCCGAACCCCTCCCTCCCGGGCACGCTTTATGTGATAACGGGGACGGAGCGCACCGGTGCGCTCCGTCCCCTGTTTCACCCTTCAACCCGTATCACTACGGAATTGATATTCCCACCGGACAGTGAGCTCCCTTCATACACCTGTACGGTCACATCACTCAGATCCTCAAGCGAGAATGCCTGGCAGATCCGCGCTGTCTCGCCCGGTTCTACTTCTTTGATAAAGCTGTCTGTCTCACTGACAAACGTATTGGGGATGGCGGCGGGCCTGACTTTACCGTGCTGAAGCACCTGCATCGAAACATCGATGAGTGCTCCGGCAGGATATTCGCTCAAATTAGTGTAATCATAGAAGAGGAGCAGACACGGTTTTCCGGAGAAATCTGTGCTGATCTCGTGGCTCGCATACTTGATGCTGTAATTGTCGGTCGTTACATCGAAGGAACCGTCCTCCTCCAGATGGCGATTATCGGCCACAGCGGTATCGCCTTCCTGCAGACGGTTGATCTCCTGCTGGACACTCACGCAGTTGGCCGTGATGGCCCTGACTGTTTCGCGGTCGAGAGAAACCAGCTTCCAGTCCTTGTCAACCTTGATCAGATTATACACAACATCCGTCTCGATAAAGTTGTCTCCAAGCTCTGATTGTTTGGCTCTGAGAAGTGTAAGAATCGTCTCCTGGGCCTCGGTGTCCTCGGAAAAGTTCTTATCCATCGTATTTTCCACCACCTGGCGGAGAAGCTCGGACAACGCCTGACGATACACTTCCTGGTTGTCCAGATACTTAAGATGAGCGGTAACCTGCGCGGTATCTTTCCTTATATTAAGTCTGGAGTTAGCTATCTCAAAAGTGAACTTCTTATTATTCTGAAGGAAGAAATTACGGAACACAGGGCTCTTCACATCGGTCTCATCCAGAACACTCATATCTTTGCTCTGCACAAGCGTCTGCATCTTGTCAAAATCCAGCAGCTTAGCGGCGGCGAGGAAATCAAGAACGGTTTCCTGCGGCGCTTCGCGCGTATTGAACAGGAAATAACCACCTACGCCCAGCGCGGCAACGAGCAAAACGAGGATGATCGGGATGATGAATTTCCTGCGTTTCCCTTCATTCGGAAACTTCGTCAAAGTATCCATGTCGGGATTGCTGCCTGAGCCTGCGGCAGAAGAACCGGCAGCACCACTGCCGTCTGAATGATCCGCGAACGGATCTGCAGCATCGCTGCCGCCTGAATGGTCCGCAAACGGATCAGCAGTATCATCCCCGCCTGAATGAATGTCAAACGGATCGTCAGTATTGTTACCGCTCGAATGATCCGCAAACGGATCTGCATCATTTGTTTCGCTCACATCAGCCCCGAAATCAACTGATTCTGCAGCTTTCTCTTCCGTATGCTCGCTATTCGTTTCTTCTGGCGATTTATTTTTGCGAAATTTGAACATAAACCCTCCGTACCCGCCGCATTAATCGGCGACAAGCGTAAGTCCGCTGATATCCGGCTCTGCCACCAGCGAAAAATTGGTATAATACACGACAAATCCCGGCTTGGCCCCTCCGGGTTTCTTGACATGCTTCTTCTGAATATAATCGATTTCCACCTTCGGCGCATCCTTACCCTTGGAATAGTAGGCGGCAAGCCGGCCCGCTTCCTCAAAAGCACGGTCGGGAAGCTCCCCGTCCGGAGCCTTGACGATCACGTGTGACCCGGCCATCTTCTTGGCGTGAAACCACCAGTCGTTTCCGGTAGCGAACTTGAAGGTGAGCTCATCGTTCTGATAATTGTTCTTGCCGACATAAATATCAAATCCGTCCGACGAGATATAGTGGAGCGGTTTCGACTTTGCACGCATTTTGCTCCCCTTGGAAGACTGCGGCGATTTATGAATAAATCCAAACTGCACAAGCTCTTCACGGATCGGTACAAGATCGCTTTCCGTGACCGCAATATCCAGCGCATTGGAGATCGTCTCCAGATGATCGATCTCCTCCCGCGTAGCAACCAGCTGCTCCGTGAGGGCTTCCTCCGTCCTCTTCAGTTTGCCATAACGATCAAAATACTTCTTACTGTTTTCCTGCGGTGTAAGAGTCGGGTCGAGAGGAATGTCGATCTCCTCATTTGTATAATAGTTGAGTGCCCTGAAAGACTTGATGCCTTCCTCAAGCCCATAGCCGTAGGCATTGATGAGCTCGCCGTAGACCTTGTATTTGTCCTTCTTGCCGGTGTCCTTCATCTGCTTTTCCTGAAGCGCAAGCTTTTTACGGTTGCGCTCAAGGGCTGTCTGGACGATCCTTCTGAGATCCGCGGACTTCTGTCTGGCTCGCGTGATGGTACTCCGCGAAGCATAGTAATTTTCCAGCATGGACGAGACAGAAGAGCAGGGCGTGCTCTTATACTCCGCACCATACTGTTGATAAGGAAATACACCGTACTCCACAGGCTCATCGTCTCTGTACACGATGTTCGGCTCGAAAGTGCCTTCCCTGACAGCATTCATCAGTCGCTCAAACGTATGGAATAGATGAATGGTCTGGTTCTCGTCCAAAGCAGAGCAGGTATCGCTGCCATCGATAGACGCCCTGTAGCAGATTTCCTCAGCCATGACCGGGCTCATACCGGTCAGCGACGTGTAGATAGCCTTCGACACATTTGTCGGCTTCTTCAGCACCGTTCCGACAAAATCCTCATAAGAAACAGTGAGCGGGTCAAGCTTTTCCTGCGTCTGCGGGATAAAGTACTGCCTGCCGGGAAGCACCTCACGCACAGAACTCATGTGCGAGGAAACATGCTTGATGCTGTCCAGGATCATCAGATCCTCATCGCAGAAGATAAGGTTGCTGTGCTTGCCCATAAGCTCCAGAATGAGCTTCTTGCGGCAGACATCGCCCATCTCGTTCAAATGCTCCAGATCAAATACAATGATGCGCTCCAGCCCCGGCTGCGTGATCGACAGTATTCTTGCGCTGCCGATGTGCTTGCGGAGCAGCATGCAAAAGTTGGGCGCGGTGAGCGGTGAAGGTTTGTTCTTTTCGGTAAAATATATCAGCGGGAGAGAAGCGCTTGCGGACATCAAAAGTCTTACGTTGCCCTCGTTTCCTCTCGCGGTGATCATGATCTCATCATTCTCAGGCTGTGCTATCTTGTTGATCCTGCCGCCTGCCAGTACACGGTTTAGCTCCGCGACCATCGCGGCGGTGGTAATTCCGTCAAATGCCATATAGTATCCTTCTTTCTAAGCGCATGGCTTTATTATAGTTTAACATATTAAGGG
>CAMNGN010000194.1 GCA_946538475.1 uncultured Blautia sp. | reverse complement strand
CCACGCCCGGGTTATGCTGAATGTAGTCCTCGCGGACATATTTGTCGGCGGACTCGATGATATGTTCGTTAAAAAACTCCTTATAAAAAGCTTTGATCACTTCTTTGTTTGTCATGATTTCAGATTCCTTTATTTCCATATTCAGGGCAAGACAGGGGACGTGTTCTCTGTCTTGTGGTTCTTAAGACAGAGAACCGTCCCCTGTCTTGCCCACGGGCCGGTATTTCTTTATTTCTTGCTTCCCGCAGCTCTCACAGCAGAGATAACAACGTTTCCTTTGATCTCGGAAACAGGCGCTCCTCTGGAGCAGTCACATACGATGCTGTTGAAGCCCTGAAGCATGGGACCGTAAGCATCCGCATGGCCGAACTGCTGGATCAGCTTGACTGCTGTATTTCCTACGTTCAGATCCGGCCAGATAAGCACGTTGGCTTTTCCTGCCACCTTGCTCTCGCGGTTGACTTTCTTGGCCGCAACTGCAGGAACGATAGCTGCGTCAAGCTGGAACTCGCCGTCGATTGCCAGATCGGGGCGCAGCTCGTTGGCGATGCGCAGGCCTTCTTTTACCTTGTCGATCAGCTCGCCGCTGCCGCTGCCCAGTGTGGAATAGCTGACCATCGCGCATCTGGGTTCCCAGCCGAGAAGCTCTTTAACGGTATCGCAGGCGGAGATGGCGATGCTCGCCAGCTGCTCCGGATTCGGGTTGGTGCAGACTGCACTGTCGCCGATCGCCAGAAGCGATCCTTCGGAGCCCTGATATCCGGGGATATCGGCAAGTCCGATACTGGAAACGGTGCTGATGCCGGGCTTAAGGCCGATCATCATCTGTCCTGCCAGAAGCACGTCGCCTGTGGTGTTGTCGATGCCGGCAAACGTAACGTCCGCCTCGCCGACCTTCTGCATTGCCATTGCAAAGTACAGCGGATCCTGCATTCTGCGGCCGAGAGCCTTTGCCTTAAGCATGGTGTCCTCTCTTGCCACATAAGCCTCGATCACTTTGTTCTTGTATTCTTCATCATTGATATCAACGAAGGTGAATACGGAAGGATCATATCCTCTCTCTTCCGCCAGCTTTTTCAGCTCTGCGGCGTCGCCTACCAGCACCGGAATGATGTATCCGTCTTTGCCGGTCTCATAAGCAGCCTGCATCATCTTTTCGTTGGTTGCTTCGGGGAACGCCACCTTCTGCAGGTTCTCTTTCGCTTTTGCGTAAATGCTGTCAAGTACGCTCATTGGAGTTTATCCTCTTTCTTTCTATAAATAAACCTTACAGTCCGTAAATTACATCTCTGCCTCTACAGCATCCACAAGTTCAGCTACGGTATTGCATGCAGCCGCATCCTGAAGAGCGACCATAGCGTCAAGCTCGTTCTCGATCTCGGATACCAGAGCAACCATCTGTACGGAAGCGCCCTTAAGGTCATCCTTAAAGCTTGTCTCAAGAGTAACTTCTCCTTTGTTCTTTCCATAAGAGATCTCTACCAGTTCGATTACCTTTGCTTCAAGTTCTTTTCTGTCCATTTTTGTTCTCCTTTATAATAAGATATTTATATGAATTATTCTTCTACGAGGTCAAACACGACTGTCTTATAGCCGTCTCTCTGATAGATCGCCGCTTTGACATCTACCGGAAGCTGTCCCTTTGCAAGGATCTCCTGGCGTTTTTTCTTGTTGATGCCGCGGACAACGCCGTTAAGGCGGGAGCCTTCTTCCAGCTCGATCTCGCCGTAAGCGAATTTGCCGAGTGCCTTATATTCCGGTTTGGAGGAAAGCGGAGCCGGCATTACGATGGAATGCATTTTTGCTTTTCCGCTGATCTCTACCCATTCCATATCCCAGCAGCCGCAGCTGTTGCACGCATAGACAGGAGGAAACTCGACCGCGCCGCATTTGGTGCACTTTTTGCCGGTGATCTTGCCTTCTTCAAGGTTCTTATAGAAAGTCTCTACCACTTTTTCAAGTACGATTGCCATGTTTATATTCCTCCTTCTCAGTCGATGGTACGAATGATATATGTACAGATGTTCTGTGCGCCGCCGTATCCGCGAAGCATAGTGGTCTTAGGAGTAAACTTAACCTGGCCTTCTCCTGCCTCTCCTCTCATCTGCCTGACTGCTTCGTAGAGGTCCGCAAGACCGGATGCAGCATGTGCATGTCCGAAGGAAGTACGTCCGCCGTTGGTGTTGATCGGCTTGTCGCCGTCGTATGCGGTACGGCCTTCGCAGATGTATTTCCAGCCTTCGCCGTAGGGCAGATAGCCTGCGATCTCAGCTGCGATCAGGTGAGATGTGATGATGAAGTCGTTTGCATAGAACAGATCGATCTCTTCGGGTTTCACACCTGTGACTTCGTACACCTGACGGATAGCTTCTTCGGTAGCCCTTACTTCGAAGTGCGGGTTGGAAGCTTCGACTGCCGCACAGCCTACGCCGAGAACCTCGATCGGCTTGTGGCTCTTGTTGCCCATGTACTTGTCGACCATGTCTGTCGCGCACACGATAACTGCCGCAGCGCCGTCGCATTTCAGCTCAAGTCCGCCTGCACGGAGGAAATCACCCATCTTCGGGTTGTACGGGGATCTCATGTAATCCATTACGTTGTCAAAGCCTTTTTCTTTCGCGATATCCTCATAAGGAGTACGCTCGATGGCCAGTTCGTTCTTGGAAGCATTGCGACGGTTGTTGATGCACATCCAGTTCAGGGTGTCGTCCATCTCCTGATCGGTGATGCCGCGGGTTCTCTTGTACCACTCAGCAGCGTCATCATAGATGAGCTCCTGGCCTGCCATCAGGCTTCTGGTATAAGCACGGTCATACAGCCATGCGGTAGTGGTAAGGAATCTTTCCATTGTCATCTTTTCACGTTTGTACGGATGACCCGGAACAGCAACGCCGTCACCGAACTCGACGCAGCCCGAAAGCACACAGTTGTATTTGCCGGAAGCGACTGCATTGACTGCTTCCTCTATAGCATAGTAACCTGTACAGCAGGCTTCGGAATGATGGATCGAAGCTTTGCCTTTCATGCCGAACCAGTTGGCGATCTGAATATTCGGGGTCAGATAGTTGGACCCGTTCAGGGGGCTTGCCTCACCATGGAAATAGAAGTCCACATCCTGAGGATTTACACCTGCGTCCTCCATCGCTTTCAGTGCCGCATAGCCGAACATCTCGCCGTCGGTCAGGCCGTTGGTCTCTTCTTTGTCAACGGTGTACATGAAGGGAGTGCAGCCTACGCCGATAATGGAAACGCTGCGCAGGTATTTGTTTACTTTTGTCTGGTTCATCAGGTTCTCCTTTCTTGGTGCGTTTTTTATTTTACCATCACTGTTTTATTGCCATAATCAGTCGAGATCTTTCGGTTTCCATACCGGCTCGCCGGTGTAAACCTTGGCTTCTTCCTCGCCGGAAAGAACGCGGATAGCGCCTGCTGCCATAGCTTCAAGCTCAAACTCGCCCGGATAAGCCGTGACCGGTGCGATCCAGGAGCAGTCTTTGGTGATGCGCTCGACCAGCTCTTTATTGTG
>CAMNGN010000193.1 GCA_946538475.1 uncultured Blautia sp. | reverse complement strand
CGGCCCACATATCTCTTGGCGATACTGACCACCAGTCGAAGGTTTGCTTCGGCAAGGCGTTTTTTGGCTGCCTCATCACCCTGCTCCATCTTCTGTGCGAGCTCGATCTCTTCTTCCGCTGTCAGAAGAGGTACTTTACCGATCTCTTTTAAGTACATGCGGACCGGATCCTCGATGCTGACGCCTTCCGGCACGGAAAGGTCGATCTTGTCGAGCTCGACTTCTTCCTCTTCGTCGAGATTTTCGAGCTCTACATCGTCATCGAGGATAAGCTCGTCCTGTTCGTTTTCGCTGATGCGAAGAACGTCCACACCGCTGGCTTCAAGAAAATCGAACACTTTTTCCATCTGCTCGACATCGAGCGGCTGGTCCTTAAAAAAGTCGTTGATCTCCGAATATTCAAGCACGTTCTTTTTCTTTTTTGCCAGCTCCAGCAGTTCAACCAGTTTCTCGCTGAACTTACCCATGTTTAATTCCATAAATTATCATCCTCCACATCTTTGTATCTGTTTTTCACAGTTACATCTTTAGTTCCGTATAGTTTGTCCGTCTAAAACGGAGCTCTGATTTCGTTTTTTCTGCGCGTCAGATTCTCAAGTTTCTTCTGCTCTTCGATCAGCTGTGTCATTCCCTGAATGTCCGTCATATCCCATTCATTGTTCTTTTTGGCCAGACTTTCGTTTTTGATCTTTAGTATAGTATCTGCATATGCGCGGTTCTGTTCTTCCCCGGGTTCCAGAGGAATATTTGCGTTGAAAAGTGAGGTCACTTCGTTCTGCTCTTCGCTCTCCTGAAAATGATTCAGAAGCCTTCCCAGATTTACATCTCCTTCCTCAAGCTGTGCAAAAAGCAGCTCGGCGGCCTGCCGATAGATCGGCGTTACAAAGTCGTCGGGGCTTACATATTTTTTGGTCTCTTCAAAGATCTGCGGGTAGTTGACCAGCCAGGTCAGCAAAAGCTTCTGCGCCATCTGCGAAGCGTCCGTCTTTTTTACTTTTGCCCTTTGCTCGTGCGTATTTCGGGGTGCTTCGGGCATCTCGACACGGGTTCCCTTCATGGCCAGTACGCCGGTGCGTCTGCGCAGATCGTCCGCGGTAATGCCGGTATGCCGGTACTCTTTGATAATTGCTTCTATATATAAATTACGCTCAAGCTCATCGGAAAGACCAAGGAGCAGCTCGGCGCAGCGCTCAAAAAAGCGGTTCTGACCTTGCGGCGTATTCATATCAAAATCTTTTTCGGCGACATGCACCCTGAAGAGGAAGCTGTCCTCTGCAGCATCCAGCCTCTTTTCGAATTCTTCGGCACCTTCCGCCTTGATAAATTCGTCCGGATCCTTGTGCGGGTCGAGATGGACCACTCTTGAGTGGACTCCCGCCTCGTTCAGGATAGGTATGGCGCGGAGTGCGGCATTGATTCCGGCTCCGTCACTGTCATAGAGAAGCAGGACTTCTGATGCATATCTTCTGACAAGGCTTGCGTGTCCCGATGTAAATGATGTTCCGAGCGAAGCCACCGCGTTGGTAAAGCCTGCCTGATGCATCGTGATGACATCCATGTACCCTTCGCACAGGATCAGGTTCTTTTTGCGGGAACTGCGCGCGGCAAAAAGTCCGTAAAGTGTGCGGCTTTTGTCAAAGACCATGGTCTCGGGCGAGTTCAGATATTTAGGCTTGCCATCGCCCATCACGCGTCCGCCGAAGCCGACCACGTGACTGTTCACATCCATGATGGGAAAGATGACGCGGTTCCAGAACTTGTCGTACATTCCGCGGCGCTCATCTACGTTGAAGAGACCCGAATCCCTAAGGATCTCGTCGCCGTAGCCCTTGGATTTTAAATATTTGTAAAGGTCGTTGCTGAATTTGTCCGAGTATCCGAGTCCGAATTTGCGGATCGTTTCGTCACTAAGGCCTCTTCCCCGAAGATATTCGTAGGCTGTGCGGCCGTTTTCTCTTTTCAGCTGATAGTAAAAATAGCCTGCCGCCAGTTTGTTGATGGCGAGCAGTGTCTGCCTTTTTTCGGAAGCCTGCCTGGATGCCTCGGATCTTTCGGCCTCGGGCAGTGTCACGCCGCTCCGTTCGGCCAGCGTCTGCAGTGCTTCCTGAAATGTGCAGTTGTCATACTGCATCACAAATTTAAAAACGTTTCCACCGGCACCGCAGCCGAAACAATAATAAAACTGTTTGCTCTGCGATACCGAGAACGACGGTGATTTCTCGTTGTGGAACGGACACAGCCCGACATAATTGCTGCCGCTCCGTTTGAGTTTTACGTACTGCGAAACAATGTCCACTATGTCGTTTCGCGAACGTACTTCTTCGATCACTTCGTCAGAATACCACATGTATCCACCTCAAAAAACGGACCATCCTTTCGGTATAAATATCTCTCTGAATTTGAGCATCGAATACTGGTCTGTCATGCCGGAGAGATAATCGCAGACCACGGTGGCCTTGTCCTCTCCCCGGTACTCTATCATCTCTACGTATTCCCGGGACATCCGCTCCGGATGGTCGGAGTACCAGTTATAGAGCTCCTTTAACATGCTCTCGGCTTTCTGTTCCTCTTTTTTGGCCACCGGGTTCTCGTAGACATTTCTGAACATGATTGCCCGAAGATCCCTCATTCCTTCGAGTATCTCGGGCGCCATCGTGATTTTATCACAATCAAGGCTTGTGTCAATAATACTGTGCACAAAAGTGTTGAGTCTTTCCCTGGTCGTGTAGCCCAGGAGCATTCGAAGAGTGATGGGAATATCGTCCTCGGTGATGATCCCTGCTCTCTGCGCATCGTCCATGTCGTGATGAATGTAGGCGATCTTGTCCGACAGGCGCACGATCTGCCCTTCGAGGGTAGAGGGCATGCTGCTTGTGCGGTGATTGAGTATGCCGTCACGCACTTCCCGGGTCAGATTGAGCCCTTCGCCGTTTTTTTCCAGAACTTCAACCACCCGGACGCTTTGCCTGTAGTGAGCAAAACCGTTGGGCGAGGCTTCATTGAGGGCGCGCTCTCCCGCATGTCCGAAGGGTGTGTGGCCAAGATCGTGCCCGAGGGCGATGGCTTCTACCAGGTCCTCGTTGAGGCGCAGAGCTTTGGCTATCGTTCTGGCAATCTGGGAAACTTCCAGCGTGTGTGTCAGCCGGTTGCGGTAGTGGTCCCCCTGCGGCGCCAGAAAAACCTGTGTCTTGTCTTTTAGCCTTCTGAACGATTTGCAGTGAAGGATGCGGTCACGGTCCCTCTGAAAGGCAGTGCGGATGTCACACTCATCCTCGGGGATATCGCGCCCCCCGGAGTTGCGGCTGAGCGTCGCGTATGGGCTGAGCATGTCAGCTTCCCGCTCTTCCATTCTTTCACGTATGTTCATTGGTGCAAAGCCTCCTTTCGGTGAGGCGTGTAGGGTGCCGGAGGCACCCAAAAAGAAACACTCCTAATAATATATTCTACGTCCGATTTGAAAAATCCTCTTTTTTTTCCGGAAAAAAGTGAAACAGGGGGACGGTTCCTCGTTCCACGGGTGAAAGTGATAATTAATCCAATACACTTCTG
>CAMNGN010000192.1 GCA_946538475.1 uncultured Blautia sp. | reverse complement strand
CTGGTGAGCCTGATCTATAAGGTTGTGCAGAAGTTTTATGGGTTTAATTGAAAAAAGGGAACACAGGGGGGACCGTCCCCCTGTGTTCCCTTTTTTTATTTTCTCGACGAAGGATACGTCTCCACCCTCCGTGCATGCTCCTTATTCACGCCCGCAACATAGAAGAGCTGATATCCCAGAAGCGCCATCGTCATTCCCAGAAAGACATCGATCACAGAATGCTGCTTAAGGAACATTGTGGAAAGAATGATCAGTGTGGTAATGACAAGAGAGACGATCTTGATCGCTTTCTTATCGCGAAGCTTTTCGCTTGTGGTGATCGCTATATGGATCGCCAGCGAATTGAAAACATGGATGCTTGGCAGGATATTGGTAGGTGTATCTCTGCTGTACAGTTCTTTTACCATGTAGGTGAATATATTATCGCGCGGGAACACAGTCGGTCTGAGCTGCTGTGCGTTTGGATACAAATACGACACGATAAGGAATATGGTCATGCCGGTCATCATATGAAAGACCATGCGGTAGTATTCACGATGATCACCCTCGCGGAATATGAAATAAAGAACCGCAAGCAGTATGTAAAAGAACCAGAAAAGGTAAGGGATGATGAAAACCTCACAGAAGGGGATCACATCATCGAGTGCGGTGTGGACAATGTGATAAAACGGAACTTCGCGCTGTTCAAGGTAGTTAAATACACCCATATACAGCAGTGCATAGGCGAGCACTATGATACCGTGTTTACAATTGCCAAGGCACCTTTTAAGAAACAATTTCAACAGCGTCATCTCCTTTATTTGTCAGGTATGATAATAGTTAACTGCCGGTTCTCGAGATGTACGGACATTGAGGACCGGATGCCCCCCGATTCCCCGTCAATGTGGACTGCAAGAGGCTTGGAAGTACGAATGTCTGCGGTTCTGCACTGCAGAATGTGAATTCCTTTAAAACGGGTGTGTCCGCCCCAAAAAGCGGTTGGGAGAATACAAAGCATCTTTAATTTGGGAATACCGTCGACAGCGATCAGATCCAGCCGGCCGTCATCGGGTGCGCCTTTGGGACAGAAGCGAAAGCCTCCGCCTTCATACTGCTGATTCATGACAGCGGCAAAGTACATTTTGTTAAGTTTCAGTGTCCGGCAATCATCGACGATGATCTCGGCCTCTGCAGGCTTGCATGTCAGCATCTGTTTAAGCGCGATCATCACGTACACAAGCTTGCCGAGATGCAGGCGGTTGAATAGCTTTTTCAGCGGAGTGGTCAGCACTTCATGACAGACAGCAGCGTCATATCCGATGCCGCAGCTGATGCCGAAACGGCTTGTGTAATCGCCGCAGCTTATCACCGGGACATCCATCCGGGCTTCTTTTCCGAATGTGAGAATGGTCTCCAGTGCCTCCATGGGGTCGACAGGCAGCTTCATACCGCGGCAGAAATCATTGCCCGATCCGGCAGGGATAAACCCGAATATCACACCGTCAAGATTTTGTATTCCGGACAATGCCTCATGGATAGTCCCGTCACCGCCCAGGACGATGAGCCGGCAGGGAGAAGAGGCAGATGCATTTTTTGTAAATTTTTCTGCTATCTGCTGTGCGTGACCTGCATAACGCGTTACCGCAAACTTATAAGGGATCCCGCGTGCGTCAAGTGTGCTTTTGACCTGCATCCAGATCCTTCGTCCGCGGCCGGATCTGCAGTTGGGATTCACAATAAAATAATACATAGATGATTCCTTCCTTCAGTCCTATCATATCACCAACTTTTATGATTTACAAATGTTATTTACCGGAGAGAACAGGGACGCTTTTGGCACTTTGGCATCTTTTCCGGTAGGGAATGCCCAATTTTTGATATTTTACAATATCTTTACAATAATTTTGTTATGGCTTTGCCGGATATCTCTGTAATCCTTACAAAGTCAGGCTTTGTTTTCTGCGGCATTTATGTTATACTGAGGCAAATAATTATGTAAACGCTTTATATTAGTTTGGGGAAAGAACCGGGAGGTAAGAGTGTGAAGTGCCCTTTTTGCAACCGTGATAACACCAGAGTGGTGGATTCGAGACCTGTCGAAGATACAAATTCCATCCGCAGGAGACGCATGTGCGATGCATGCGGCAGAAGATTTACCACATACGAAAAAGTAGAGACCATACCGCTGACTGTGATCAAAAAAGACCAGACAAGGGAACAGTACAGCCGGGCGAAGATCCAGGATGGGGTGCTCAGAGCCTGTTATAAGAGGCCGATCCCTGTCGAACGGATCGAGGAGATGATGGACCAGATCGAAGGTCAGATCTTCAATACAGAAGAGAAAGAGATTTCGAGCAGCAGGATAGGCGAGATCGTGATGGAACATCTGAAGGATATCGATCCGGTGGCGTACGTCCGTTTTGCTTCGGTGTACAGAGAATTTAAAGATGCAGGGACCTTTATGGAGGAACTGAAAAAGTTTCTGAATTAATAAGTAGAAACACAGGGGGACGGTCCTTTTGTGTTCGCTTCCGGAGGGTGTGAGGAGCACTATGTGCGCATCACCCTCGAGAGCGAACACAAAAGGACCGTCCCCCTGTGTTTCTACTGTGTTACCTATTGTTTTACACGATACCCTGTGCCTTCATCGCATCGACAACTTTTTCGAAGCCTGCGATGTTCGCGCCTACAACGTAGTTGTCATCAAGGCCATAACGCTTAGCGGCATCATCCACTTTTTTGAAGATGTCTTTCATGATACCGTGAAGCTTTTCGTCAACTTCTTCGGCTGTCCAGGACAGTCTCATGGAGTTCTGGGTCATCTCAAGTGCGGAGGTAGCTACGCCGCCTGCGTTTGCTGCCTTGCCCGGCATGAAGTAAACGCCGTTCTCCTGCAGATAGGTCGTGCCTTCCAGAGTGGTGGGCATGTTAGCGCCTTCAGCGACATATTTGCAGCCGTTGGCGACCAGAGTTTTTGCACCGTCAAGATCCAGTTCGTTCTGGGTAGCGCAGGGAAGATAGATGTCACATTTGATGTTCCAGATTCCCTTGCCCTCAGTGTAAACAGCACCTTCTACGCGATCTGCATACTCTTTGATACGTCCGCGCTTAACTTCCTTGATATCTTTGACAATGTCAAGTTTGATTCCGTCCGGATCGTATACGTATCCATTGGAGTCGCACATTGCGACAACTTTGGCGCCGAGCTCGGTGATCTTCTCTACTGCATAGATCGCAACATTGCCGGAACCGGTGACAACTGCGGTTTTGCCTTCGATGGAATCGTTGTGTGCCTTGGCGATCTCGTCAAGCATGTAGACAACGCCATAACCTGTAGCCTGTGTACGGATGAGAGAACCGCCCCATGTCAGGCCTTTTCCGGTAAGGACGCCTTCATACAGACCTTTGATCCTCTTATATTCGCCGTAGAGATAACCGATCTCACGGCCGCCGACACCGATATCACCTGCGGGAACATCCTGATCTGCGCCGATGTATTTGCTGAGCTCTGTCATGAAGCTCTGGCAGAAAGCCATGACTTCACGGTCGGATTTGCCCTTCGGGTCAAAGTTCGAGCCGCCTTTACCGCCGCCGATGGGAAGACCGGTGAGGGAGTTTTTAAAGATCTGTTCGAATCCGAGGAATTTAAGAATGCTCT
>CAMNGN010000191.1 GCA_946538475.1 uncultured Blautia sp. | reverse complement strand
TCAGATTCCCACTTGTATTTTCCCCATAGATGGGTTAGAATAAAGCCATAAGTGGTGAAAAGTGGTGAAAAGTGGTGGTTAATGGAGGAGAAGTGGCAGACTCTTCCGGAAACCCCGGTAGTGGTGCAAAGGGGAGATTTGCATCCGTCGTAAGGCAGGTGAGCAGCATGTTCATGGGAGAACACAATCATACGATCGACGCGAAGGGGCGTCTGATCATCCCGGCTGAATTCAGGAAACTCTTAGGGGTAGAGTTTGTACTGACAAAAGGCCTGGACGGCTGCCTTTATATCTATCCCATGGATGAATGGGAAGCCTTCGAAAATAAACTTCGCGCACTGCCGCTTACAAACAAAAACGCCAGAACCTTTTCACGGTTCTTTGTAGCCGGGGCGGTTTCCTGCGAACTGGATAAACAGGGACGTATCCTTGTTCCCCAGACCCTCAGGGAATTTGCCGGGCTTGATAAAGATGTGGTGGTTATGGGGAATCTTAACCACATCGAAGTCTGGAGCAAAGAAAAGTGGAGCGAAAATTGCAACTATGATGACATGGACAGCATCGCCGAAAGCATGCAGGACATGGGAATCATCATTTGACCGAAAGCACGCGGAGCGGGCTATCGATCAGCAGCAAGTAGCGCAGCGTATTGCCGATTGCCATTAACGGCAAGGCTGTGCGGCCGACATACAAGGAGTACATATGGAGTTTAAACACACATCGGTACTTCTTTGGGAAACCATTGACGGCTTACAGGTGAAACCGGACGGGACCTACGTGGATGGGACGCTCGGAGGCGCGGGACATGCCCTGGAGGTATGTAAGAAGCTTTCTGCCAAGGGGAGATTGATTGGCATAGATCAAGACCAGGACGCAATAATTGCTGCGAGTGACAGGCTGGCTGCATTCAAACAGGCCGCGATCATCCGCAGCAATTATTGTCATATGGCACCGGAACTCGAAAAACTGGGCATTTACCGGGTAGACGGTATCCTTCTGGACCTTGGTGTTTCGTCCTGGCAGCTGGATAACGAAGAACGTGGGTTCAGCTACCGCTTCGACGCACCTCTCGACATGAGAATGGACCAAAGGCAGTCGCAGACAGCCTACGATATCGTCAATGGTTACGAAGAAGAAGAACTGTACCGGATCATCCGGGATTACGGTGAGGATCGATTCGCAAAAAGGATCGCCTCAAATATAGTAAAAGCGCGTACCGAATCGCCGATACGCACAACTTTTGAACTGAACCGGGTAATCGCAGGATCGATCCCCGCCAGGATTCAGGCGACATCGGGACATCCGTCCAAACGCACATTCCAGGCAATACGAATAGAGCTCAATCATGAGCTGGATGTTCTGGAACAGTCCCTGGACGGGATGATCGATATTCTGAACGACGGTGGAAGGATCTGCGTGATCACTTTCCACTCGCTGGAAGACCGGATCGTCAAGAATATTTTCCGCAGGAACGAAAAACCGTGCACCTGCCCGCCGGATTTTCCGGTATGTGTGTGCGGAAAAGTTTCCAAAGGCAGGGTGATCACACGCAAACCGATCATCCCTTCACCCGGGGAAATGGATGAGAACCCGCGGGCAAAAAGCGCAAAACTCAGAATATTTGAAAGAAAACGATAACTCGGAAAGGGGGAAGACGGGCGCATGGCAGCAAGAGGAAAGAACACATCATACAGACGCACGTCCGCATCCCAAAGATCGGGCCTTTATGTGGACGGAAGTGCCGCGAGAAAACTCTATGAAGAACCGGAATACGTACCCCGCCGTAAAGCAAAAAAGAGCACGCCTGCTGTAAAAGCAAACAAGCCTCTCAGCGAGCAGGCACAGCGCAACCGCGAGAAAGCCTTCGGCATCGGCGTGGGATACATCGTTTTTCTTGCCCTGGCCTGTACACTGATCCTGCTGTGCAGCATACATTATCTGCAGCTGCAGACCGAGATCACGAGCCGCAAGAAAGATGTTGCGGCACTGGAGAGCGAACTCAACCAGCTCAGGGAAGAGAACGACGCGTATTACAGCCAGGTGACCTCGAATGTGGATCTCAATGAGATCAAGAAAAAAGCCATCGGAAGTCTGGGCATGAAGCTTCCGGGTGAAGATCAGATCATGACATATGAGACAGAAGGCCGGAGCTATGTAAGGCAGTTCCAGGATGTACCTGATGCAAAGTAAGGTGATGCATTTGGCCGGCAAGGACAATAAGAAACAGAAAAAAGTCAAAAAGTTTAATAAAGGAATGCGCAAAAAGCTGGTAGTATTGTTTGCAATGGTACTACTGGCTTTAGTAGGTTTGGCAGTACGGATAACGTATATCAATGCAACCAGCGGTGTCAAATATAAAAAGCAGGTCATGAGCCAGGCACAGCAAAAGTACGAAAGCCGTGTCCTCCCCGCCAAACGCGGAGACATCTTCGACCGCAACGGCAACCTGCTGGCTACCAGCAACAAAGTATACACGGTCATTCTGGACTGTAAGACGGTAAATTCCAACGAAGAATACCTCGAACCTACAGTCAACGCAATGGTGGAATTCCTCGAGGTGGATGAAGAAGACATCCTCAAACGTCTGACATCGGAGTCCACAAAGGACAGTCAGTATCAGATCGTAAAGAAGGAACTCTCCGTCGAGGCAAAAAAAGCCTTTGATGAGTACAAGAACATTCCGGAAAATTCCGATCTTTCCGATTCCGAAAAGAAAAAACGAAGGAATGTCAGGGGCGTCTGGTTTGAAGAGGATTATCTGCGGATCTATCCTTACGGTTCCGTAGCATGTGACACCATCGGCTTTACGCATTCCCGCGATGTGGCGGATATCGGGCTCGAAGGATACTACAATTCGACGCTCTCCGGCATAGACGGAAGACAGTATGGTTATTTCAACAGCGAATCCGACGTTGAACAGACCATCATAGAACCTACGACAGGAAAAAGTATCGTGACGACACTGGACATCGAGATCCAGAAGATCGTCGAAAAATATGTAGATGCATTCAACACGGCCATGGGAGCCTCGCACGTCGGTGTGATCGTCGAAAATCCGTCGACGGGCGAGATCCTTGCCATCGACGGCGGTGACAGGTACGACCTGAACGATCCGCGGGATATGTCCAACGTGTATTCGGAGACCGAGATCGCGGCCATGAACGACGCCGAGACCGTCGAAGCCCTGAATGCAATGTGGAGCAATTACTGTATAAGCGACGCTTACGAACCGGGATCGGTGGTAAAACCGATCGTCATGTCCGCCGCGCTCGAGAAAGGCAAGATCTCCGAATCGGACACCTTCTCCTGCGACGGGTTTGAAAACTTCGGAGCGATCGGCAGCGTAACTACCATCAAATGTGCCGCCTATCCGGGCGGACACAGCACGCAGACGCTGGCGGAAGTGATCGCCAACTCCTGCAACGACGGCATGATGCAGATCGCGGCCGCCATGGGCAGCGAGCAGTTCATCAAATCACAGAGCCTGTTCAACTTTGGTACCAGGACCGGTATCGATCTTCCGAATGAAGGGACGGGGATCATTCACACGGCCAGCACCATGGGCGAGACAGAGCTTGCCTGTTCCGCATTCGGACAGGGCTTTACCTGCACGATGATCCAGGAGATCAACGCCATGTGTTCCG
>CAMNGN010000190.1 GCA_946538475.1 uncultured Blautia sp. | reverse complement strand
GGGAATTCCTCCTCGCCGGGTGTTTTGCTGAGAAGGTCCTGTTCTGTGAGGAGATTCCGAAGTTCCAGCGCAGTCTCGTAGGCCGGATTCACCAGACGTACATGGCTTCCCATCACGTTTCCGATCAGCGACCGCAGCAGCGGATAGTGCGTGCAGCCGAGGATCAGAGTGTCGATATCTTTCTTCTTCAGGTCATCAAGATAACGGTGTGCCACGGCTTCGGTCACCGGATCGTTGAGCCAGCCTTCTTCTGCAAGGGGCACAAACAGGGGACATGCTTTTCCGACCACTTCTATACGGGGATCCAGTCTGTGAAGATACTCTGCGTGAATACCGCTGCCGATGGTTCCCACCGTCCCGATCACGCCGATCCTGTGATTCTTTGTCACCGAGGCCGCCACTTCGGCTCCGGCATCGATCACGCCGATGATCGGTATGTCGAACTCTTTTTTCAGCGTATCCAGCGCGAAGGCACTTGCCGTGTTGCAGGCAATGACGATCGCTTTGACATCCTGTTTCATCAGGAAGCGAACGATCTGTCTGGAAAAGCGGATGATGGTCTCCTTCGATTTATTTCCGTAGGGAAGCCTCGCGGTGTCCCCAAAATATACTATTTTCTCGGAGGGCAGGTTGCGCATGATCTCGCGCGCGACCGTCAGGCCTCCTATTCCCGAATCGAAAACTCCCACCGGAGCTTCTCTTCTGTCTGTATGTTCTATTGTGTTCATATCTGTAAATGTTCCTTTGATCCTGTAAGAAGCTCACCGGACTGCTCTGTCGGCAACGCAATGTGTTACCGATTTCGCCTGAACCGTAAGGAACCCGGTGATTCTCTGCCATTATTGCCTTGTTTCTCTCATGCGAGGGATTTGTCCACGCGAAACATCCTCGCAACATACACGGTGCGTGCCATCCCCGACGCCCGCAGTTTTTCCGCCGCATTCGACGCATCTTTTCTTCTTTCGTATACGCCGAATACCGAAGGGCCGCTTCCACTCATGATGGCTTTCATAGCTCCGTTCTCTTCCATAAGCTTTATGATGTCCCCGATCACCGGATGGGCTTCCGAAATCCCCGGCTGGAATACATTCTGCATCCTAGAAGTGATTCCCCGGAGGTCTCCGGCTTTAAGGCTCTCGATCATGCCGTCGATGTCGGGTCTTTGGTCGATCGCGTCAAGGCGAAGTGATTCGTAAGCTGCCTTCGTGGAGACAGACACGGGCGGTTTACCGACAAGCACAAAGCACTCGGGTACGGAAGGCAGCGGGGTAAGCTTCTCGCCGATGCCTTCAGCCAGCGCAGTACCTCTCATTACACAGTACGGAATATCGGCCCCCAGCGTGCTTCCTCTTTTCATCAGCTCTTCCTGCGAGAGCCCCAGCCTGAACAGATTGTTGACACCCACAAGGACTGCCGCCGCGTCAGAGCTTCCCCCCGCCATTCCGGCAGATACGGGGATGAACTTTTCCAGGTGTATCTGCAGACCTTCTTTTATATGAAATTCCTGCATGAGGAGGTCCGCCGCCTTGTAGGCCAGGTTGCGGCTGTCCGCAGGAACATAGGGCAGGTTGGTGCTGAGCTCGATCCCCGGCTCTTTCTTTATCTGAATGTCCAGCGCATCGTACATCGAGATGGTCTGCATGATCATCCTGACATCGTGGTATCCGTCAGGACGCCTGCCAAGTACATCGAGCGCCAGATTGATCTTTGCCATTGCTCTTAAACGCATAGTATCTCCTTTCGAGTTACAAGGTATTCTAACCTCTTTCCTTTCTTTTGTAAAGGGGCAAGACACGGAGAACAGTTTTATGGAACATGGGGACGGTTCCTCGTTCCACCCAACTAAACGCTGAAATAACTCTTGCGTGTTTCTGGGTGGAACGAGGAACCGTCCCCATGTTCCATATTCTTCATTTACTTGTATTTTTTTAAGGTTTCGCCGATTTTTTCGCGGCAGGTGGCGCCGAGACGTTTTTGTTCTTCGCGGGACAGAGTGTCCGGGTAGATCGGGGGGAGATATTCCACGGTTACGCGGGTGGCTTTTATCCATGGGAAGTGTGCTTCCCAGATTTCGCGGGTGTTATGAAGGGCTACCGGTATCACAGGGCAGCCGGAGCGGGTGGAGATTCTGAAACTGCCTTCGTGAAACTCCAGCATTTCGCACTCGTCTTCGCTTTTGCTGCGGTGCCCTTCGGGGAAGATCAGCACTGAGGTGCCGTTCTTCGCAAGTTCGGTTGCTTTCTTTATAGTTTCCATTCCCTGGCGCAGGTCGTTGCGGTCAAGAAGCAGGGCTTTGTTGTAGAGCAGCCAGGTCTTGAAGATCGGGATGCGCTCCAGCTCCTTCTTGGCCACAATGCACGTGGGGGCGAAGAATCTGCTGAAGGTGATCACGATGTCGAAGATACTGCGATGATTTGCAATGTACACAACGCCCTGATCCCGGGGAATATTCTCTTCCCCGATCACCGTCAGCCTGATCCCACTGACAACAATGATCACTTTAAATATCCATCTGACCATCTTGAACGCAATGTAATCTCTTTTATCCGGATCCCTCTTCCCGATCATCCAAAGTACAAAAAGGATCGGTAGCGTGAGCACTAAAAACAAAACCGCGGCCATTCCCGCTAAAAACATGTGAATCATATGATCAACTCCAATCTGCCACTGTTGCGGCTGCTATTATTTAATTCATGTTATAGATTTGTATCTAGAATTATATCATTTGCCGGGAGTTGTATCAAGGGCAAGGACAAACACAGGGACGCTTCTCATTGAGAAACGTCCCCATTTGCTCATTTACTCATTAAAAAAAATGCCCGAAAGGGCAAGGAAATTAAAGGGAATCGCCTCTGTCAAAGTAAAGCATGCCCGGAAGGGGCAGGGGAAACAAAGGAATCTCCTCTGTCTAAAATAAGCGTGCCCGGAAGGGGTAGGGGGTCCGGGGGCGGGGAAGAGCGGGCTTCGCAACTCCGAGCGGCTCCCCGCCCCCGGGAAACCTCTCGGCCCCGCGAGCCTATCGCAAAAAGAGAAACTGAGTCAAAAAAAGGAGGGGAGCACGAGGCCCCCCTCGAAGCAAAGGAGTGTGAGCCCCCTCACTTATTACTTGTCAACTATAACCTTATCCAAATGCCAAATATCCTTCACATACTCCTCAATAGTCCTATCCGACGTAAACTTCCCACTGCACGCCGTATTCATCAGCGCCATCCGAGCCCACCTCTTCTCGTCCTTATAAGCCTCTTCCACGCGCTTCTGCGCCTCCGCATAGGAGCGGAAATCAGCCAGGATAAAGTAGCGGTCCGGACGATCGGAATACTTCTTGGTAAGCAGAGAATCGTACAGGTCGCGGAACAGCTCGGTGTCTCTGCTGAAGGTTCCGTTGATGAGCTCCATCAGCACCTGGCGGATCTCGCCGTCGGTGTTGAAGATCACGTTCGGATCATAGCCGCCGTTGTTCTCGTAATTGATGACCTCGTCGGAAGAAAGACCGAAGATAAACGCATTCTCCTCTCCCACTTCTTCCACGATCTCAACGTTCGCACCGTCCATGGTTCCCAGGGTCGGAGCACCGTTCAGCATGAACTTCATGTTACCGGTACCGGAAGCTTCCTTACTGGCTGTGGAGATCTGCTCGGAGACATCCGCTG
>CAMNGN010000189.1 GCA_946538475.1 uncultured Blautia sp. | reverse complement strand
AATGGGTCACTGAGAAACGTCCCCATTGGCCCAACCTTTTGTGTTGATCTGCTAACGCATGAAAAGTTGCCGGTACGATCAAACCTGTGATATAATGGTTATCAAAATATGAGAAACAGGTAAAGACAGCACAACGGCGAACACAGGGGGACGGTCCTTTTGTGTTCGTCAACACAAAAGGACCGTCCCCCTGTGTTTTATGAATAAAAAGAACAAGACAGAACAAAAACCGCGGGTCTTCACGCGCTTAAACATTATTTTATCTGCAATCCTGATCATCGCCGCTGCGCTGTTTGTGATCAGCCACAGCGATCTTTTTTCCGGGACCCCGTCCATCACCGTCTCTTCATACCTGGAAAAGATGAAGGCGGTTCAGGAGCTCTCCACAGCTCAATTCACATACAACGGAATTGCGCAGATCTACAAGGACGAGAAAAAAGAGAAACCGGAATGCAGCATCAGATACAACGCTGTGGTAAAAGCCGGAATCGACATGAACGATTTTCGGATGGAAGCCGATGAAGAAAAAAAGGAACTTACCGCTTTTCTTCCGGAAATAAAAATCCTTACAAACGTCGTGAACGAAAAGAACATTTCCTTCATTCCGGAGAGTGCAACCATCGATCTGAAAACTGCCCTCACAGCCTGCGAGGATGACATCATGCAGGAGGTTCAGGCATCAGATGAACTGTTTGATACTGCGGAGGACAATCTGAAAGGCACGATCGAGGCGATGCTGCTGCCCCTGATTTCGGACAGCGGCTATAACCTCGTATGGAGATAGGAGGCGGGAATGGCTGAACAGAAAAAGAAACGAGGCAGCATGCTGACTGCCATCCTCATCCTCGCGATCGCCGTGCTGCTTTCACTCAGCGCTGTCAAGTGGTTCCGTCCACAGTACGACGGAGGCACCACGATCGATATTGCGGAAGATGCCTTTGTCAGCAGAATCTGCGAACTTGCCACACTCAAGTGCTACTATCACAATGTGGCTGAATATGAGAACCAGGCGCCGATCTTCAAATACGGTTTATTCCGCTATGATTATAAAAAATTCTTCATCGAGTACAGCGGAATTGTAGAGGTGGGGATCGATGCGAGTCAGATCGTTGTTAACCCGCCTTCAGCCGACGGAACAGTGGAAGTACACGTTCCGGAAGCCGAAATCCTGAATGTATATGCGGACAAAGACTCCCTGACAGAACCGATTTCGGACGTGGGACTTTTCACCACCGTAAGTGCCGAGGAAATCGCCACCGCCTTTGCCGAAGCGCAGAAAACAATGCGCGAGGAAGCCGAAAACGATTCTGCCATAATGAATCAGGCGAAGGAAAATGCCAGGGATCTACTTGAATATAATATCGTGAATGCCGGCACGCAGGTCGGGAAGGAATATACCATCAAATGGATATAGGGAGGAAGACATATGAATAAAAAGGGAACGATCGTCATTGCTGCTCTCGTGATCATCGCCATAGTTCTGGTCGCGGGATTTTTCGGATGAGTCAACGAGATTGGCTGCTGAGAAACGCAGCCTGCATGACAGGGGCAGTCTGTCTTTATCTGCTGAACAGATTTATTTTGAAGGACACAGTAACCGGCACCTTGGGATATTTTCTCAGGTGCCGGTTTAATGATCTTATGTGTCCTTTGGTCGTGATCCCGATGTGCCAGATCGTGATCCACTTCTTTTTACACACTTCTATGCAGAAGCTTCGTACACTCTTATTATTTACGCTGGCATGCGCGTTTGTCTGGGAGTTCGTCATCCCGCTTGTGAAGGCCGGGTCGACCGCGGATCTGTGGGATGTGCCGTGCTATTTGGGCGGAGCTCTGCTGTATCACTGTGGAACGGGGGACGGTTCCTCGTTCCACCCTGAGTAAGGCAGAGAACTGTTCTCCGGCTTTCAAAGGGTGGAACGAGGAACCGTCCCCCGTTCCACTTTATATAGCTGCAAACCCTCCTTCCAGGTCCGCGATAATGTCATCGATGTGCTCCGTACCGATGGAAAGCCTGATCGTGTTTGGCCTGATGCCCTGATCGAGAAGTTCCTCCTCGGTGAGCTGGGAATGTGTGGTGGATGCCGGATGAATAACAAGGCTCTTCACATCCGCCACATTGGCAAGCAGCGAGAATATCTTCAGGTTGTCGATAAACTTCCAGGCTTCTTCCTGCCCTCCCTTGATGTCGAAAGTGAAGATCGAACCGCCGCCGTTTTTGAAATATCTCTCGTACAGAGCGTGATCCGGATGATCCTTGAGCGAAGGATGATTGACTTTTTCTACCTGCGGATGATTCGCGAGAAATTCTACAACCTTCGCGGTGTTTGCGGCGTGTCTTTCAAGTCTCAGAGACAGTGTCTCAACTCCCTGCAGAAGAAGGAAAGCATTGAACGGTGAGATCGTTGCGCCGGTATCTCTCAGCAGAATAGCACGGATATATGTCACAAACGCGGCGGGTCCTACAGCATCATAGAAGGATACGCCATGATAGCTGGGATTCGGGGCCGCGATATTCGGATATTTTCCGCTCGCACTCCAGTCAAACTTGCCGGATTCCACGATGATGCCGCCGAGTGTTGTGCCGTGGCCGCCGATGAATTTTGTTGCGGAATGTACCACAATATCTGCGCCATGTTCGATCGGTCTGATCAGATAAGGTGTGCCGAATGTATTGTCGATCACAACAGGCAGACCATGTTTATGGGCAAGTTCCGATACCGCATCGATGTCCGGAATGTCACTGTTCGGATTTCCGAGAGTTTCAAGGAAAATGGCTCTTGTATCGTCGTTGATGGCTGCTTCGACCTCTTCAAGATTGTGGATGTCCACAAAGCTTGTCCTGATGCCATACTGCGGAAGGGTATGTGCCAGCAGATTGAAGCTTCCGCCGTAGATGGTCTTCTGTGCAACAATGTGGCCGCCGTTCGCCGCAAGTGCCTCGATGGCATATGTGATAGCCGCGGCTCCCGAAGCCAGTGCCAACGCTGCCGATCCGCCTTCCAGGGCTGCCAGACGTTTTTCCAGCACTTCCTGCGTAGAGTTGGTCAGTCTGCCATAGATGTTTCCTGCATCGGCAAGCCCAAAGCGGTCTGCCGCATGTTTGCTGTTATGAAAAACATACGAAGTGGTCTGATAGATCGGGACGGCACGTGCGTCGGTTGCGGGGTCTGCCTGTTCCTGTCCTACATGAAGCTGCAGTGTCTCAAATCTGTAATTACTCATCGTTATTCTCCTTCTTCTGTCTCTGTTTTCCGCTGTCTGTTCTCGATGATATCTTTTTACAAACCAGGCGTCCCACATATGCACACTATCGGTCCTGATATATTGTCCTACGCAAAACGCCCGGGAACTTCCTGCTATGCTCCCGGGCAAAATGGCTTTTCAGATATTGTCCACCAACATCAGATCGTTTTGAGGCGCATAGAATTTACATTACGCGCCTCGGCCATTACATATGCCCGGGAGTGAAGCATTCGACACCACATGGCGAAGTTATTTCTGTCTGTCGATCCTTTAAACATCGTTTGCGCCTCCTTTCTTTAAGACTGAGGTCATTATAGTACAGTATTCATATTAAGTCAATAGGAATAATATAATTTTTTGAAATTTTAATGGTGTCAGGCACCGTGAACAAAATATGAACAAAG
>CAMNGN010000188.1 GCA_946538475.1 uncultured Blautia sp. | reverse complement strand
CCGACGCAGATATAATAATCCGGTCTCAGGATCGCATCTGCAGTGTATACGGCAAGGTCTTCCCACAGTTTCGAAACAGCGTTTCTGTAAGATGCGGCTTTCGTGACGACGGCCGTTCCGTCCGACCTCTGCACTTTGATAAAGCCCTTTTTGTCCAGGATCCTGATCGGATGCTTATCTTTGGCATCATTCTGGAATACAAAGAAGTTTGGTGTCTTTGCGGTAAGTTCTATGGCAGACGGTGTGCTGCGAAGATCCTTCGCGGCGAGTTCTCTTGCTTCAGCTTCGGTGCATGCTGCCATGAGGTCCTGCGTCTTGACTTCAGTGGAGCCCAGCGCGATCGCCGTAAGCTTGGATGTCTGCTGATCGATTTCAATATGAACTTCCACAGTGTCCGGAGCAGCGCCCGATTCTACCGCTTTATTGATCGCTTCCGCCTTGATCGAGCGAATGTCCTCGGGGGTCGGATTCGGGACAACTCTTTCCACCACATCGCGGACCATTGCCAGCGCAACACCGATAGAAGAAATAACTTCGGCGTTTTCGGGAACGCTGTACTGAATCTGCATCTTATCCGCACAGAATCCGATGAGCGAGGTTGCCCCGCCTCCGACACCCACAAGGGAGATCTGGTCATGCTCGAGCTTGTACTTCTCAGCCAGCTCCATGATGACCGGACTGATTTTTTCATAGGCGCGGGTCAGGATCTGCGTCGCGACTTCTTCCACAGATACGCCAAGATAATCCGCGATCGGCTTCATCGCTTTTCTGCACGATGCAACATTTCCGTGAGAATAATCCTTCTCTGTGACAAGCCCGAGAACGTTGGCTGCACAGGTGTTTGTGACCGTGATCCTCTTGCCGCTTGCCAGTTTGATCGCAACATAGTCTGCGGGATCGCCCGGTTTTGGCGAGAAGAGCTCCAGCTGCGGATCAACGATCTCTTCTTCCGGTGTGAAGGCAGCATAGTCCAGTCCGGCGATATGTGCCGAACGAGGGCCTACATCTTCAACACGGCTCTTCGAAAGGCGGATCATGGAGCCGCCGGCTACACCCAGGACGCGGACGTCGAGCGAAGTGATGTACGTTCTGTGACCGCCGACGATCGAATAGTCAATTGCCGGTCTTCCGTTTTTGATGACGCCGATATTTGTGGTGGTTCCACCGACTTCAAAGTACACACCGTTAGATGCGCGAAGGTACATCAGCGATCCCATGACCGATGCGGCGGGTCCCGACAGCATTGTGAGGACCGGTCGTTTCTTCATCTCATTGATCTCCATGACGCCGCCGTCGCCGCGCATGATCATAAGAGGAACTTTGACTCCCGCGGCTCTTACCGAGCTTTCTGTCTCGTTGGCAGTATTCAGCATTTTGGGGAGGATCGAAGCATTGATCGCAGCGGTCCTTGTTCTTCTGGTAAGGCCATACAGCTTTGTGATCTCCGATGCAACGGTCGTTTCGCAGCCCATCTCGTCTTTGGTTACTTCATGTATATTCTGCTCACATGTGACATCGTCGACACCGAATGCGCTCGATGCTACAAAGACCTGCGCGCCTTCCTGTTTCAGTTTTTCCGCAGCGGCACGTACACCTTCTTTTGTGAAGGACCTGTTCGGAATATAGCTGCTGCAGATCTCGATCTTCTTGTTCGAACCCAGATCGATATCGCCGAGCTTCATCTGTCTTTTTGCCAGAAAGCCTTCCACTCCTCCAAGCGATGTTCCGATCACGCCGACTTTTGCAACGTCGCCTTCGATCAGGGCATTGGTGGCCTGCGTTGTAGAGTGTGCCACAAAGATTACATCTTCAGGCTTAATATTGTTCTCTCTCAGGCAATTCTGAAATGCCTGTACAACGCCTGTCGCCACACCGGCTTTATCATCATGTGTGGTTTTAACGGTAGATTTTCCGATAATTTTCTGTGTATCATTGTCGATTGCCACGGCTTTTGTATGTGTACCGCCGACATCGATTCCCATTCTGACTTTTCGGGACATTATTTTTCTCCTCTCTTTTTTTATAGAAGCTTCCTTCCGTGACAGCTCCCGGCTCGCTTCATTCTCATTTTTCCTTACAGAAATGAGATGTGTTTCAGATTCTGCCGAATGCAAAATAGCACATGAACTGTACGATCACGCAGACGATCCAGCCTGCCACAACGCTGAGTTTCAGGAAATCCTTCGTTCCGGTCTTTGTATAGTTGACGCCCCAGACGATCCAGGACTGTGTGACACAGCAGGAGACATTCATGACCGTACTCGGGATGATAATAAGCGGAGCAAGGTAAGCAACAGGGAAACCGAAGCCTTTAAGAATGCCTAAAGTAGCAGCACCGCATCCGAAAAGTGTGAACGGTCCGCGGAACATTCCGAGAGGAGCAAGAACCGCAAAAGCAGCGCTGATGATAAATGTGTTATTCGGTATAATATTGCCGAGCAGTGCATTGAAATAGGGAACGCAAAGCTCCGCGGATTTATTAAACATGGGGAGCATCAACAGGAATCCGACAAGCGGGGCGGTATCCACGACACCGTCGAAGAAATCCTTGTTGATCATCCGGCACATCTGCGGCCAGCTTTTGATCTTCTTGCAGGTGATCATCGCATAGAACGAACCGATGATAAAGCCCAGGATAATGGGAACTTTAAAGATGATCAGGAGAAGGACCGGAAGGACCGGTGTAATGAGCGCGATTCCCGGTGCGTTCTCTCCGCGTCTTTGACGGATCTCAGCCGGTGTCACGGCGCCCCATGTGTGTACTTTTTTTCTTCTTGTGAGGAGAAGGACCATCGCGATCACGACCGCGACCTGAATAAGGAGTGCGTAGATTCCCCAGGAAGTATGCAGTTCGTAGGGATACATGGTCTTTCCGTTTTCATCGAGGAAGAATGCCTGGTACTGCTGATAGAGCACCGGATTGACAAACATTCCTGCGCCGACGCTCATCATAAATGCGCAGGTGGCAACAACTTTGGGAATACCCAGCGACAGGAAGATCGGAAGAACGATCACACCGATCGCAACCACGGCACCTGCTCCGAAGATCGAGGAGAAACATGCTGTCGTAACGATACAAAGAAGAATGCAGGTGAACTGAGGCTTGTCGCCGCCAAGTTCTGTGACAGTCCTGATCAGCGTAGATGCGATTCCGGTCTTCATCAGGACCCTTCCAAACCATGCGCCGAATACGACGTTGACGAGTGTTGCGCCCCAGCCTTCAGGTCCGCTCTGGAACACTTTGGTAAGAGCATCTTTCCAGGAGATCGATATTATATCAGCGTTTTCTGTGATAAAAGCAGGGTTTTTGACCAGCATATTGCCGATCATCGGAAGAACGGTCCAGATGATTGCCATCACAAAGATTCCCATCATCAGGTTCCCGCCTCTTACCGCGTAAATGACCAGGCCTACGAACGAGACCAGAAGCAGAATTCCAATTACATATTCCATAGCAGCCTCCGTATTGTTTGCTCAGATATGATCCTCAACCGTCAAAAGTTAAATGTGTAATTGTGAAAGTGTAGGTGTAAGAATGTGTAAGCGCTTACAGTTATTGTATACTATATTTTCATGCTGTATGTCAATACGGAAAGTGAGAAGTAGGAGATGTTTGTGATATATATATAATTTCAAGAAGATAAATTTGTATATATTTTCCAAACGAAGTGGATCAAGATATGTAAGCGCTTAGATAT
>CAMNGN010000187.1 GCA_946538475.1 uncultured Blautia sp. | reverse complement strand
CGCAGCTTGAAGTCCTCATCGAGTGCGTTGAAGTGCGTCTCGAAGGGACGGGCCGCAGCACCGCCGGCGTTTGCCACCAGCATCGGGGTTTCTACTTCGAGGAAGCCCTGCGTATCAAGATAACGTCTGATCGAGCTGATGATCTTTGAACGGTTGATGAAGGTCTTCTTTACATCCTCGTTCATGATCAGGTCGACATATCTCTGGCGATAACGGGCATCGCGGTCTGTGAGGCCGTGGTATTTTTCGGGAAGGATCTGGAGGCTCTTGGAGAGAAGTGTGAGTTCAGATGCATGGACGGAGATCTCTCCGGTCTTGGTTCTGAACACTTCGCCCTTGATGCCGATGATGTCACCCACGTCGAGTTTTTTGAACTCTTTGTAGGCTTCTTCTCCCAGGCTGTCCCTTGCCACATAAGACTGAATGGTGCCCTGCAGATCCTGTACATGGCAGAAAGAAGCTTTGCCCATGATCCGTTTTGACATCATACGTCCCGCTATGGTCACGGTTTTTCCTTCAAGAGTATCAAAGCCGTCTTTGATCTCCTGACTGTGATGTGAAACGTCAAATTTTACAATCGCAAACGGGTCCTTTCCGGCCTGCTGAAGTTCCGCGAGCTTTTCACGGCGTACCTTCAGCAGCTGATTCAGATCCTGCGTTTCCTGCTGCTTCTTCTGTTCTGCCACAATAAATCCTCCTTAAAAATATAGTTTAGATGTTCTTCTCTATCGCGAGTACTTTATATTTCATGATTCCTGCCGGAGTCTCTACTTCTACTTCTTCGCCGACCGACTTGCCCATGAGGGCGCTGCCGACGGGAGACTCGTTGGAGATCTTTCCTTCCAGGCTGTTTGCTTCGGTGGAGCCTACGATCTTCCATTCGACTTCTTCGTCAAAGTCATAATCGTAGAGTGAAACCTTACATCCGACGTTGATCTTGTCGGAGTCCACTTCGTCCTCTACAACGATCTCTACGTTTTTGAGTATCTTCTCGATCTCTTCGATACGTGCTTCGATGTCGCGCTGCTCGTCTTTTGCGGCATCGTACTCTGCGTTCTCCGAAAGGTCGCCCTGTTCTCTTGCTTCTTTGATCTTCTGAGCTACTTCCTGCCTCTTGTTTACTTTCAGATCATGGAGCTCATTCTCGAGCTGCTGAAGGCCGGCATATGTAAGTATTGTCTTTTTCTCTTCCATATGATAAACTCCTTTTCTCTTCCGGCGAGGATATGATTAAAGAGCCGGAACTGCATAGTCAAAATATTATAACCGGCATATGAGGGGATTGTCAAGTTTTGAAATCCATTTAATAGGAAGAATTTAATTTGCTTTTTTCCATCGTTTTTGTTATTATATTTCGAAACAATTCACATTATACGAAAGGCAGGTGAATGCCGATTGAATTCTGATATACGTAAGAGGCGGGCGCAGCGGGAACGAAAAGAAGCTTTCTCCTCTGCTGTCTTTCGCCTGATCGTGCTGATACTTCTCCCGGTCTATGCGGTCATGATGGCCCGGGTCCTGATAAAGAATAACACACAGACTGTGGAGGAAACGCAGGAAGTGACGGTCACGCCGGTGCCTGCGGAGGAGGAAACCGAGCCGGTCGTTCTTCCCCATACGCTTGTGACGGCGGCAGACCTCTCTCTCACAGAGGAGAATATTTTTTCTTTTTTGCAGGGACCAAAAGCCTGGAACGCCAAAACCGAGTGGTCGGGTTCCTGGTGCGAACAGGTTCTTGCGGGACAGCGGTTCAGCGTTTTCGGATGCGGGCATTGCTGCATGGCCAATATCTACAGCACGCTCACACCGTATTTCTGTTCTCCGGTCGACATGTTCGATCTGGCCCGGGAGGTCACGGATTATGCACCGAACGCCAACTACGGCGCGATTGCCTGGGATTATATGAAGCAGTCCCTTGAATACACCGGAATCGTCAGTTCGCTGATGACGAAGGACGCAACTTACGAGGAGTTTCAGCAGAAGATGGCGAACGGGATTTCTGCCATCGTCAATGTGAACAGTGCCAACGACAGCACCTATTGGAAGGATGTCACGGGGCATTATATCAACATCTGGCTCTACAACAGTGCGGATGACACGGTGTTTCTCGCGGATTCCGGAAACCCTGAGCACAATCGGCAGCGGATTCCTCTGAAGTATGTGTATGATGCGATGAAGACGGCCGATTCCTACCAGTATATGCTGGTGACGGGGTATTATCCGGACGGCAATAACTGGCAGAAGAACGGGATCGCGGTCGACTGGACTTCTCCGTGGTGAAGCGCGCACACGCGCACACGGGGACGGTCCGAGGCCACTGAAAAAGTCGATTGGGTCACTGAGAAACGTCCCCATTGGCCCAGCGTGCGCCTTGACAGTGCAAAATATCTGTTTTATGATAAAATCGGACAGTCCAAAAACAGACTGCCCGGTTTTTGTTTTTTATTTGAGAAAGCGAGGACGACATGCAAAACTTTACATTTTATTCCCCAACATACTTCGTATTTGGAAAAGATCAGGAGAACGAGACAGGCAAATATGTGCGGAGATTCGGTGGCAATAAGGTTCTGCTGCACTACGGCGGCGGTTCGGTGGTGCGTTCCGGTCTCCTTGATAGAATTAAAACTTCCCTCGATAAAGAAGCGATCCCTTACGTAGAGCTCGGCGGTGTTAAGCCGAATCCGCGCAGCGGACTTGTGTACGAGGGTATCGAGCTTTGCCGCAAGGAAGGCGTAGACTTCGTTCTGGCGATCGGCGGCGGCAGTACCATCGACTCTGCCAAGGCTATCGCTGCAGGCGTTGTGTATGACGGCGATTTCTGGGATTTCTATCAGGGCAAGCTTGTCGAGAAGGCACTGCCCATCGGTACGGTTCTTACCATCGCGGCTGCGGGCAGCGAAGGTTCTCCCGACTCGGTCATCACCAACGAGGATGGCATGTACAAGAGAGGCGCGACAGGCGAAGGCTTCCGTCCTACTTTCTCTATTCTCAATCCGGCGCTCACGCAGACACTGCCGGCTTATCAGACAGCCTGCGGTATCACTGATATTATGGCGCATCTGTTTGAGAGATACTTCACCACAACCAAAGAGGTGGAAGTGACCGACAGAATGATCGAGGGGCTTCTTCTTACCATGGTGCATGAGGGGCCGCGCGTCATCGCAGATCCCAACAATTACGAGGCGAGAGCCAACATTATGTGGGCCGGCATGATGGCGCACAATAATTCCTGCGGCGTAGGCCGTGTACAGGACTGGGCAAGCCACGATATCGAGCATGAACTCTCCGCTCTTTACGACTGTGCACACGGCGCAGGTCTTGCGGTGGTGTTCCCGGCCTGGATGACCTACAATTACAAGCATGACGTGATGCGTTTTGCTCAGGTGGCTTCCAGAGTGTGGGGCTGCAACATGGACTTCGCAAATCCCGAGAATACCGCACTTGCGGGCATTCAGTGCTTCCGCAATTTCCTGACCTCCATCGGCATGCCGGCTACGTTCGCGGAGCTCGGTGCTAAGGAAGAGGATATTCCGAAGCTTGCTCATATGGCTGCTTACGGCGACGGCAGGACCGGGCACCTGGGCGGGTTTGTGAGCCTGAGCGAGGAGGATATCGCGAATATTTATCGGCTGATGCTGTGAAACAGGTGAGTGGAACACGGGGACGGTTCCTCGTTCCACCCAAAGATACACTGGAGCAATTTCCGTGTTTAATTGGGTGGAACGAGGAACCGTCCCC
>CAMNGN010000186.1 GCA_946538475.1 uncultured Blautia sp. | reverse complement strand
ACAAAAGAGGATTATGAAGCGGAATATGGCAGTAAACCTTTGGGCGAATTCGTCCGGGAGATCGTCGGCCTGGATATGAATGCCGCAAAAGAAGCCTTTGCAGAATATCTGAATGACACCGGTCTGGACAGCAGGCAGATTTATTTTGTAAACCAGATCGTGGAATACATTGTCCATAACGGTATGATGAAAGACCTCTCTGTTCTTCAGGAGGCTCCGTTTAATGCTATGGGCAGTGTGGTGGAAGTCTTTACAGATCTTAGTGTCTGGATGGGTATTCGAAACGCGATCGAACGGGTGAATGCGAACGCAGTAGCTGCGTAATCAACAGTCGAGAATTGAATAGTATTGGCGCACACGGGGACGGTCCGAGACCACTGAAAAAGTCGGATGAGTACATGGGGACGGTTCTCAATTGAGAACCGTCCCCATGTACTCATTAGGTGGAACAAGTCCCCGTGGTTCACGCGCACAAAAGGACCGTCCCCGTGTGCCGACATGTACTCATTATCGGAGGCCTTGTTTCATCGTTAATGCAAATTCATCGAAAAATGGCAGCGCCCACTCAAGAATGCCTGCCTCATTGCTCATCAGAACACCTGCTTTGATCAGCCTGTCTCGATAAGGATTGAATTGATCATTTGTACATGCAAGGAGCTGCCTGATTTCCGCAACCCTCCCGGTCGGTACTTGTGCTGCGGCAATCAGCACTTCTCTATCCTTTTTTGAAAGCTCTGACCATATTTTTCTGTACGCGAATTCAAACAGATAGTCCTTTGATTCGGAAAATGCTTTTCCCATATCAGGACTGTTTTCATAATAAAAGTACCCGATCGTCTGAAAAGCGAAAGAGTAACCTCTTGTCTTTGCAGCAAGTCTGTTGGCGATATCCTGCCCCACATGTAATGTTTCTGTATACCTGTCAGCCATTCGATTAAAGTCAAGAGGACCGAGTACTGTCCGTGGTGCTCTCTCCAGAAATGTCATACCATCGGCATTTCTTAAACTGTTAATGTTCTTATAAAGCCCGGTCATCAGCAGGAAGATGGGCAGCTTTTCCCTAAGGAATATCTGGAATGCACTTGTGAAGATCCTCATTTCTTTTGAATTGGTAACTTCATCTATGGTGACCAGTACTCTTTTATTATTTTTTTTGATGCTTTCAAGCATTCTGCTTAGCGCTTCCTCAATATCTGTGATTGGGGGAGCTGTTTTTATTCCGACACCTATCCCGAAGAATTCAAGATTAATCTCTGAGGCGGCGAAGAGACTGTTGAGCTGTTTGTTGCTGTTGAGCTTGGCGGCAAGGGATGTCAGCAGATCGCGCTGCGGGTTAAGATCTATCACGATCCAGTTCTTGTGCTCTCTGATCCGATTGGCTGTTTCGGTGAGAAACACGGTTTTTCCCGAACCGCGTATACCGGTGATAAGATTTATGTAATTGGCAGGACTTGTTCTTAAGAATTCGCTTATGATACGCTCGATTTGCGGGCCTCTGTCGACGATTTCTTCGGGAGGCTGCCCGAAGGTGAGGGTATAGGGATTCATTGTCCGACCTCCTTCTAATGCTTTTTACTGCTTTTTTACTGCTTCATATTTTTTTACTATTTTTTTACTGCTTTGATTTATTTTACCGGGTTTTTACTGATTAGTCAAACAAAACGGTGTGTTGAGTCACAGAGAGTCGTTCTCACTGACTCTATTTTTGTGGGTCATAGAGAAACGTCCCCATTGCCCCACAAAGTCGCAGTCCCGGCCTGCTTTGCTGAACAGGGGAAAGACAGAGAACCGTCCCCTGTCTTGACAATGTATAATAAGTACTGGAAAACCGGTGGCCTGCCGGTGTATACTGTAGGGATAAAAAAAGAAAGTAGTGAACAGGAGCATAAAGAATGCAGCTTCCCAGAATAGCAATCCCTGAGATTAACCAGGATGTCACCAACTATGTCAACGCAGTAAAAGCTGCCGGTATGGAGCCGGTGGTAATCTCAGTCCAGACAGAGCACATAGAACAGAACTACCAGCAGGAATACCTGGACTACTCCGAATTTCGCGTCTCCTCCTACGACGGCCTTGTACTCCCCGGCGGAAGAGACATAAACCCAGCCCGCTACGGACAGGAAAACAAAGGCAGCATGTACATTTCCGATGAACTGGACGAGCTTCAGCTGTCCGTCCTTGACGACTTTGTAAAAACCGGGCGGCCTGTTCTGGGCGTATGCAGAGGATATCAATTGATCAATGTGTATTTTGGAGGAACCCTGATTCAGGATATAGCGTGGAAAGAGCGGCATACCTGGTCCAAAGAAACCGGGGACAAAGTCCACCGCTCTCAGGCGGAAGAAGGCAGCTGGATCGCCGAACTTTACGGACCGGAATTCTTTCACAACAGCGCACATCACCAGGCAGTGGATAAATGCGGCGAAGGACTTGAAATTGTGGGCAGATGCCCCGAAGACGGTATCGCAGAAGCATTCAGGCACACGAAAAAAGAAATCTACGGCGTACAGTGGCACCCCGAACGCATGTGCCTCGCGCACGAGCGCAAGGATACGGTGTGCGGATTTTCGATATTTCAGTATTTCTGCAGAGTGTGCGGCGGAAATCCATGCGAGCAGCTGTCAAAGATCGTATCACAGTGCCGGAGCGAAATGATGCATGACAGGATGGGACTTTAAATTTGAAGGAGGTCAAATATGAACATTTACGTAAACGCATCAGCAGGATTTGACGGCAACGGCACAGCGCAGATGCCGTACAAAACGATAAGTGAGGCTGCAAAAGCCGCAGTCCCGGGAGATGTTGTACTTGTGGCTCCCGGAGTATACCGTGAATACGTAAATCCCTCACGCGGCGGCACCGAGGACGCGCGCATAGAATACCGCAGCACAGAACCCCTCGGCGCTGTGATCACCGGCGCAGAGAGGATCACCTCCTGGGAGCATTACCGTGACAACGTATGGGTATGCCGCATCGCCAACAGCCTTTTCGGCAGCTACAATCCCTACACAACGCTCGTCTACGGTGACTGGTATTTTGCCACTCCCGACAAGCACACCGGCTGTGTATATCTGAATGACCGGGCGCTCTACGAGACATCGACCCTCGAAGCCTGCATCCGCGGTGAAGTGTACGAGTGCAGCTGGGTTCCGGAAGAATCCATCTATAAATGGTACACAGAACAGGACGAAGAGAAGGACGAGACCGTCATCTACGCAAACTTTCAGGGACAGAACCCCAACGAAGAAAACGTGGAGATCAACGTACGTAGAGAATGCTTCTTCCCGTCGGAGACCGGCCGCGGATACATCACCGTGAGCGGGTTTAAAGTATGCAAAGCTGCAACGACCTGGGCGCCGCCCGCAGCCTTCCAGGACGCGATGATCGGACCGCACTGGAGCAAGGGCTGGATCATCGAGGACTGCGAGATCTCCAACAGTAAGTGTTCGGGCATCGGCCTCGGCAAATACCTGGACCCCGACAATGACCATTACTTTACCACAAAACATGTAAAAAGCCCGACCCAGATGGAACGCGACGCCGTATGCCGCGGTCAGTATCACGGCTGGCTGAAAGAAAAGATCGGCGGCCATATCATCCGCCGCAACAACATCCATCACTGCGAGCAGGGCGGCATCATCGGCCGTATGGGCGCAGTCTTCAGCATCATCGAGGACAACCACATCCATCACATCAACAACATGATGGAGCTGGGCGGCGCCGAGATATCCGGCATCAAACTGC
>CAMNGN010000185.1 GCA_946538475.1 uncultured Blautia sp. | reverse complement strand
AAGGGGGCTGAAACAGATCTGTTTCAGCCCCCTTGTTCATATTTTGTTCACGGTGCCTGACACCATTAACATTCAATGATCCGCATAATAAATCTCCGCAAGCCCCCCATGTGAAGTCTCTCTGTACTTCTCGTTCATATCCTTCCCCGTCTGATACATCGTCTCCACTACCTCATCAAACGAGATCTTTCTGGTAGAAAACAGGAAACGTGAAAGGTTAACCGAACTGATGGCCCTCATCGCTGCGACAGCGTTTCGTTCGATGCAAGGTATCTGTACGAGCCCCTTCACCGGATCGCATGTCAGGCCCAGATTATGCTCCATGGCGATCTCGGCTGCATACTCCACCTGGTCTATGTTCAGGCCGTACAGTGAAGCAAGCGCTGCGGCAGTCATCGAGCAGGCACTGCCGATCTCAGCCTGACATCCGCACTCGGCGCCGGAAATACTTGCGTTTGTCCGAATAACATTCCCGATCAGTCCGGCCACAGCCAGCGCATCCAGGATCTCCTCTTCGGGAAATCCCCGGTCATACTGCATATAATAAAGTACAGAAGGAAGTACACCGCAGCTGCCGCAGGTCGGACATGTTACGACGATATTCTCATCGGCATTCTCCTCACTGGTCGCATAAGCGTACGCCGCGATCACACGGTTCATCGTGACATCGGCACTCTCATTGTAGCAGCGCTTCTCAAGAAGCATCCTGGCTTTTCTGGCAACGCCGAGCCCTCCGGGAAGTATGCCTTCCGCTTTCAGGCCGCGACGAATGGTATCCTGCATTGCATCCCAGATCTCCTTCAAATAGATGCGTATGGAGGGATCTTCGTGCCGGTAGATAAACTGCGCCAGGCTGATGCTCCTGCTCTTGCAGACATGAAGGATCTGGTTGAAATTCTGCTGCGGATAAACTTCCGTCTCCTCATCCGAAGTCTCGTTTTCAATACGGATGGATCCCCCACCTATACTGAAAATCCGGTTGCTGCCGATGAGCTCTCCGTTTTTGAACGCTTCGAACAGCATTGTATTTGGATGCGGAAGTTCGCTCTCCGGCACCTCCCTGTTGTAGATGACCTCTGCGCCGGGAAGTCCTGTCTTAATGGCCTTACCGGTACCATGTCCCTCGCCGGTGAATGCCAGCGAACCGAAAAGCGTTACCTTGTAGGCATCGGCTTCGGGATAACGTTTTCCGAATACATGTGCGGCATGGTAAGGACCTACGGTATGTGAACTGGAAGGTCCGTTACCGATTTTGTATACACTTTTTATACTTTTCATTTTGACCTCCTCAGAGCGGCAGCTTCTTGCCCTGCTTCTTCCACTCGTGGAATTCGGCAGTGGCCGTAAAGATCGCGTCACCGGACGAATTCAGCGCCGTCTCCATAGAATCCTGAATAACGCTTATGATAAAGCCGATACCGACAAGCTGCATGGCTATATCGTTGGAAATACCGAACAGAGAGCATCCCAGCGGAACAAGAAGCAAAGAACCTCCTGCCACACCGGAAGTACCGCATGCCGACAATGTTGCGATGACGCTGAGGAATATTGCCATCGGTATCGTCACTTTTATGTCGGTGGAGAAAGCCGCTGCCAGAGAAAATACCGTGATCGTGACCGCAGCACCGTCCATATTGATAGTCGAACCAAGCGGAATGGATACGGAGTACAGATCTTCGTCCAATCCAAGATTCTTACAGAGTTCCATATTTACAGGAATGTTCGCCGCAGAACTCCTGGTGAAAAATGCTGTGACACCGCTGTTCCTGATGCAGTAGAAAATCAACGGGTATGGATTCTGTCTGATCATCAGGAAAACGATGATCGGATTGACGACCAGTGCAACTACAAGCATGGTTCCGACAAGGACCGCCACAAGATGTCCGTAAGTGGTAAAAATTTCCAGACCGCTTGTAGCAACAGCACTGAATGCCAAACCAAAGATACCGAAGGGGGCACAGCTGATGATCCAGCGTACGACCTCGGACACGCCGTCGGCCAGGTCAGCAAGCATTTTTTTCGTTCCCTGGGAAGATGCCTTAAGCGCTATACCAAGAATGACGGCCCAGAAAAGGATACCGATGTAATTTGCGTTCACCAGAGCATCTGCCGGATTGGCGATGATACTTCTGAGCAGGTTCATCACAATGTCACCCATAGTTCCCGGCGCAGTATAGCCTTCGGCCGCCTCAAGCCCTGCCAGCGGGATCTTAACCGGAAACAGGAAGCTCGCGAATACGGATACGATGGCCGCACACAGTGTACTGAGAAGATATAGAGCGATAACAGTACGGAATTTGGCAGCATTTCCGCCCTTTGCATTTGCAAGAGAAGATGCTACCAGTACAAATACCAGTAGCGGAGCGATCGCTTTCAGCGCCCCGACAAACAATTCGCCCGGAACTCCCAGCCAGGAAGCTCCCGGGACAACCAGACCCAAAATTGCACCGATCACAAGGCCGATTGAGATGCGCAGGATCAGACTCATTGAATTCCATTTTTTGATGATGCCCATAGTTACCTTCCTCCTAAACAGATAATGGTAACATTATATCACATCATATGTAAAAAGTGAACAATTATTGATTGGTTTTGTTAACATAGTTTAGGCTATTCGCGCATCCTTTGCAAATTTACGCATGTATAATTTGTCATTTCGGTCCGAATTGTAAACATATACTGAACATTTTGTGTCTACCTTTGACATAACATAGTTCAATCTGTATAATATATACTATCAACCAGAGCTGTCTAAGCTCAAGACAAATACACAATATGAAGATGAGGGATACAATTATGAAAGTACTCGGCATTTCCATGGGGCGCAAAAATGAGCGCAGCGACATCTACTGCAAACAGGCACTGATGGGCGTGGAGGCAGCAGCAAAAGCCTCCGGTAAAGATATCGAAGTCGAATTTATCAACACAGTCACTCTGGACATCGGACAATGCCGCGGCTGCGGCGCCTGCAGCAAGGCACCGGACGGAAAGATCAAATGCTGGATCAAGGATGACTATCTGATGATCGAAGATAAGATCCTCGATGCTGACGGTATCATCATCGTAGCACCCGTCTATTCCGTCGGTATCGTCGGACAGCTCAAAAACATCACCGATCGCTTCGGTGCCGCACATGACCGTGCTTCCATGATCGACGAACAGGAAAAACGTAAAGCAGACGGCCGTCCGCTTCTGGATGAGCGCTACTTTAAGGACCGCTGGGTCAGCTACATCGCAGTTGGCGGAGCATGGACTCCCGACTGGACCGGCATGGGCCTTCCGATGATGCACCTCTTCAGCTGCTCACAGGCCATGAAGGTTGTCGGACAGATCAACGCCAATGACCAGGGCCGTAAGACCAGCCCGTTCCTTGATCCGCCGATGATGGAGGATGTCTTCAAGATGGGCGAAAACCTCGCCAACAACCTTGGCGTACCTTATGACGAGACAACCTGGTTCGGTGAAGAAGGCACATGTCCCACCTGCCATCTTAACATGATGACAGTTGACGGTACCGACACCTGCACCTGCGCTGTCTGCGGCAGCAAAGGCAAGATGACGCTGGTAGACGGCAAGCTGAAGATCACATTCCCCGAGAGCGAAGTCAAACGTGCAAGAAATACCCTCGTAGGACTCAATGAGCATCACGCCGAAATCGGTGAGATGATGCGTATCTGCATTCCGATTCTCACAGAGAAGAAAGATTTCCTGGCTGAGAAGAAGAAAGAATACATGGCTTATAAGCCGGTGTGGA
>CAMNGN010000184.1 GCA_946538475.1 uncultured Blautia sp. | reverse complement strand
AAACGCGGCGAGAAAGTCGCCACCTTCATCCTTGGGTAAACATATATGCTCAAGTAAAACCTCGTGAACGCTATTACTCAGCGGTGTGGATCTATTCTGCTAACGGTGAAACCCATCAAATTATCGGGCAATACCGTGCTAAGCAAGGTATTTAAATGACTGGAATATACATCATTACAAACCTCATAAACGGAAAACGATATATAGGGCAGAGCATTGATATAAAGCGAAGGTTCTGGGACCACCGATGTGTGTCGCACGAAAGGAACAGACACTTGAGATTTGCACTTATGAAGTACGGGAAGGAAAACTTCAAGTACGAAGTTCTCGAAGAGTGCAAAGAAGATGAACTTGATGAACGAGAAAAGTTTTATATTGAGAAGCTCAATCCTGAATACAATGTTTTAGAGGGTGGTCAAAGTTCCAGGGGCGGCATGACAGATGAAATAAAAGCGGCACTTAGTGAAAGCGGAAAACGTCAGTGGGAGAATCTTCCAGAAGACCGTAAAAAACAAATTGTTTCCAACAATCTTGTTGGACCGAGAAAAGGGCATCCGGTCTCGGAAGATACCAGGGAAAAACTAAGAAAAGCCAATATCGGAAAAAAGCAGAGCGACGAAACAATCCAAAAACGCAAAGAAGCAATGCGAATAAAAAAGGAAAACGGCTGGTCTCGCGATGGATCATGCACATTTAAAAAAGTAATTTGCATTGAGACAGGCCAAGTTTTTGAAAGCGTAAAAGCTGCCGCGTCAGCGTTTGGAATCGCTCCCACGAGAATTTCATCTGTTTTAAAGAAACGTCAAGAAACAACCGCAGGTTTGCATTTTAAATACTTTGAAAGTGTAGAGACTATTCCTGATGAATGTAAGGAAGTAGGGCAGGGGATGAGTTGCTGCCCGAAGTGCGAGGCACGCGAAAGCGTGAAGAGATAGCCCATCCCGGCATGATGATAAAATGTCGGATTAGATGATAAAGGAATGATCCAGCTTGCCCTTCGGTCCGGGCAGTACAAGAAGTTGAACGTCTTAGCAATCAAAGACGGCGAGCTGATCCGGTATGACCCGCTTAATGAAGAGATCGAGGTCAGCATGATCCAGGACGAGGAAGAGCGCGAGAAGGTACCGACCATCGGCTACTACGCCATGTTTGAATACCTCAACGGATTCCGGAAAACCATGTACTGGAGCAAGTCAAAGATGCTGGCGCACGCGGACCGGTACAGCGCAGCCTTCTCAAAGGATGCAACGGATATTAATACCAGGTACGGCACCAAGCACAAAGTCAGTTTTGCAGACTACGAGGCCGGCAATTACTCACCGAAAGACGAATGGATGTATTCCAGCTTCTGGTACAAAGATTTTGACGGGATGGCCTACAAAACAATGCTCCGCCAGCTTATCAGCAAATGGGGCATTATGAGCATCGATATGCAGACAGCGCTCACCCAGGACAGCACGATCGAGGCGCCGGACGGCAGCAGGGAGTTTGTACAGACCGACGAGTACATTCCGGAGCAGGAGCCGACACTGATCGAGGACCAGGGACAGCCGGAACCTATGCCGGAACCCGCGCCGGCCGCTGATCCGGTGCCTCTGCGGGTCGCTGATCCGACCATTGAACCTGAATATGAGCAGGGTGGTCTGACATGGGATTAAGAAGACGCAAGTACGGAAACAAGAAAATCCAGGCCGGTGGTCAGGTGTTTGACTCGAAAAAAGAGTACAAGAGATTTTGTGAACTCTCCCTGCTCGAGAGGGCAGGGGAGATCACAAACCTGCAGCGGCAGGTCCCCTACTTACTGATCCCTGAGCAGCGAGCACCGAGCACCGAGGTCTACAAGAAAGGCTCCAGGGCCGGACAGCCGAAGCCGGGACCGGTCCTGGAACGCAAGGTAATGTATGTTGCAGACTTCGTGTATGAGGACAATGGCGAGACCGTTGTCGAGGATGCGAAGGGGATGCGCACAAAGGATTATGTCTTGAAAAGAAAATTGATGCTGTATAGATACGGCATCAGAATCAAGGAGACGTGATGGCAATCTACAGAAATGTTTCGATCAGTTTCTGGTCAGACAGTAAAGTGATCGACGACTTCACGCCAGAAGATAAATATTTTTATCTTTATCTTTTTACAAACCCACATACAAACCTCTGCGGTTGCTATGAGATAAGCATAAAGCAGATGGCCGGTGAAATGGGTTATAGCCGGGACACTTGCGAAAGACTGATAGAAAGATTTGTATCTGTCCACAACGTGATCCGGTACTCGAAAAAGACAAAAGAAGTGTTGTTATTGAATTGGCACAGATATAACTGGACGTCTTCTGAAAAATTCAGAAAGGCATTAGTTAAAGAGATTGCAAAGATTAAAGAGGTCGATTTTCGTGGATATCTCGAGACTGTTCTAAAAAATCCCGACACAGATACCGTATCTATACCGTATCAATACGGTAGGGATACAACTGTTACTGTTACTGATACTGTTACTGATACTGTTACTGTATCTGATAAGGGGGGTCTGGGGGGAAAGGAAATCGTCCAGAAGTCCAACCTGGCGATCCCCACGAAAGAAAAGCTCCTGGAATTTCTCAGGTACAGAGAAGAAAGAAAAAAACCATACACCGAGACGAGCATCCGGATCCTGGTGCGTGACACCTTCCAGCAGGAACAGCAACATGGGACCGACGCGGTGGTGAAGCTCATCGACGAATCGATGAGAAACGGATGGCTGGGGATATTCTTTGACCGTCTCGATAGACAGCAGGCCCAGAAGATCAACCCGCATACGCAGAAACTTATCGATATTGGGAATTGGGGTAAACAATTTGAACAACAGAATCAGTATGGAGGATTTCCGGACGATCATCCGGGGACTGACGGCAGCATATCCGACCAGCAAATTTATTCCGGATGAATACACTTTTAATCTTTGGTATTCGGCTTTGCAGGACATTCCATATCCGACACTGCACCGGGCATCGCTCAACTACATTATGACAAACCGCTATGCGCCCACGATCGCAGACATGCGGGCCTACGTTCAGGACATGGAAAAAGCCCTGGACACGCTTGCATCGCAGGCATGGGATCAGCTTCTGCGGGCACTGCGGTATTCCTACGCACCGGAATCCGAGCAGGTGTGGAATGATCTGCCGGAGATAACTAAGCAGTGTGTCGGTGGATACGCCACCTTCCGAGCCTGGGGAAACACAGAGAACTCCGCGCTGGAATCAGTGCAGAGACCAATGTTCATGAAGCGGTACGAGGTCTATCAGAAGCGTGACCGCATTGAACAATCCGTTCCGGACGGCTTACGAAAGAAGCCGCTTCCGACGATTGAAACAATGGCCGGTGAACAGAAGGCGATTGAAGCTGACACAGAAAAACGGGATACAGTGCCAGCGCCAACGGATCACATGAAAAGGCTCCGGGAAAGGTTGAGAGCATGAGCGACAAAAAGAAAACCTGCCAGGGCTGCAAGTATGTATTGGCAGACACAACATACCGCAAAGGAAATGGGTACTACTGCATAAATCAGAATAGTGAAAACTTCGGGAGAGATGTGAAAGAACTGTCCGGGTGCGCTGGCTACGATCGATTTAACCCGAAGCCGGACATGCCATTTAAAGACGCACTCGATCAGCTTGTGATGTGTCCGAAATGTGCTTATCCGAGTTGGTTCTTTTTGTACGGTAGAGAAGGCGAATTACACCGGCCGTTCATGTGCATCACGTTTGTCGACAACAAACAGATGCTGGAATACAG
>CAMNGN010000183.1 GCA_946538475.1 uncultured Blautia sp. | reverse complement strand
TCCTCAGCTCCGTAACGATCGATGGCGCGATCTACGGTGCTCCGCAGTCCTCCACACAGGCCGGCGCTGTTATCTACTACAAACCGGACTATGAAGAGCTCGGACTTGAAGTTCCGCACACATGGGATGACTTTGTAGCTAACTGCCAGGCTCTTGCAGATGCAGGAAAGACTCCGGTCTACTTTACCGGCGGCGAGACATGGGCTACACAGGTTCTCTTCCTCGGCGACTATTACAACGTCGCTGCAGAGTATCCGACCTTCGCAGAAGAGTACACCGCAGGAACCGCTAAATATGCGGACATCCCGGTTGCTACCAGAAGCTGGACAAAATATGAAGATCTGGTTGACTTCCTCAACGCTGACAAATCCGCCGCTACCGTAGAAGACGGCAACATGGCTATCGGCTTTGGCGAAGCTACCCATTGGTTCATCCTTACCCAGCAGCTTCCGCAGATCATCGCAAACGCTGACAACCCCGATGATATCGGCGTATTCGGTGTTCCCGGAGACGATCCCGAAAACCACGGCCTTACCGTATGGGAGCCGATGTCCTTCTACGTAAACAAGGACAGCGAAAATGTTGACGCAGTCAAAGCTTTCCTTGAGTGCTACTTCTCCGAAGATATGCTTAATCTGTACTTCGAGACCTACGGCGCAAACGGCCCGTCCTGCATCAAGGGTTATGAGCTTCCGGATTCTGTCTGCAACGCAGTTCGTGTAGATATGCAGCAGTACTTCGACGAAGGCAAGAACACTCCGGCTCTTGAGTATGTATCCCCGATCAAGGGAACGACCTGCGAGCAGCTTACCGTAGCAGTAGGCCTTGGCCAGATGTCAGGCGCAGAAGCAGCGGCAGCTTATGATGAAGACTGCAAGAAATCTGCTGTACAGCTCGGATATGACTGGGAATAATCTTCTGAACATTGAATAATTAAGAACCAATCATATAAGACAGGTAATGAACGGGGTTGCCACGATAAGCGACGGCTTACCGGGGCAGCCCTCGTTTTATGCTCAGATCCCATGGAGGACTCTAATATGAAATCTGCAGATAAAAAGAAGAACATGTATCCGTTCTGGTTCGTGATTCCTTCGCTTATTATCTTCTGTGTTTTTTTCCTTTGGCCCATCATCACATCTCTTTATTATTCACTGACAGTATGGAATTTTGAGACCGCCCGCTTTACCGGTCTGGACAACTATAAGCTGTTCTTCTCAGAGCATGCCATGAGTTCCTCTGTCGTACATACCCTGATCTATGCGTTCGGTACCTGTATCCTGAAGGTCGTACTCGCGTTCTTCATTGCAGTGTTCCTGACCGGCAAGATCAAGACCAAAGACTTTATCCGTTCGGCAGTATTCTTCCCGAACCTGGTATCGATGGTTGCCGTAGGTCTTGCATTTTCCTACATGATGCATCCGACAAAAGGTCTTCTGAACGGAGTGATCCAGGCTCTCGGCGGCACACCGATCGACTTCCTGGGCGACCCGAAGATCGCGCTTCTTTCCATCATCCTCGTCGATGTGTGGAAGGGTCTTTCCATCTCGGTCGTTATCTATATTGCAGGTATCCAGTCCATCGACAAGACATACTATGAAGCGGCTTCCATCGACGGTGCGACACCCTGGCAGCAGCTGACAAACATCACATTGCCTCTGGTAGCACCTTCACAGAACTCCATCATCATCCTTTCGCTCATCGGCGGTCTGAGAACCTTCGAACTGATCTGGACGATGACGGGCGGCGGCCCCGGCTTTGCGACAGACGTTGTGGCATCGGTCATTTACAAACAGTACGCAGCCGGTTTCTACGGCCTTTCCACTGCCGGCAACGTGGTCATGCTGATACTGATCTCCATTATCGCGTTCCCGCTGCAGCACTTCCTTAACAAGAGAGAGGAGGCGATCCAGTAATGAAAAAACAAAAGAGATTTACCCTCCTTGCCGATATCATCGGTGTGGTCGTTACGGTCATCCTTTTCCTGGTTCCCTTCTATTTTATGTTTATTCAGTCCATCAAGACTAAGAAGGAAGCAAGCAGACTCAGCATCAGCTGGCCGACGGAAGTTCATTTTGAGAATTATCTTGAAGTTATCAAATACAACAATTTCCAGCTGATCAAGGCGTTTAAGAACTCCGCGATCCTGACGATCTTTACCGTCCTCGGACTTCTGTTTACGGCAGCCATGGCAGCATATGTCATTCAGCGCCGCCGTGACAAGATCATGACAGCAGTACAGTCCGTCATCATGCTCGGCCTGATGATCCCGGCATCGATCCTGCCGACGATCCATCTGCTGCAGACCATGCACATTTACAAGACCATGTTCTCCATGGTTATGATCGAGATAGCCCTGCAGACGCCTTTTGCCATCATGCTGTATCGCGGCTACATGGCTTCGATCCCGACAGAGCTTGAAGAGGCGGCCGAGATCGACGGATGCAACCGCTGGGGGATCTTCACAAAGATCATCTTCCCGCTGTTAAAACCCATCCAGGCAACACTGATCATCCTGGTAGGCGTACAGACGTTCAACGACTTTACCAATCCATTGTATTTCCTGCCCGGTGCCGACAATGTTACCGTGCAGCAGACGCTGTACAATTACCGCAGCCAGGTTCAGAGCAGCTTTAACCTGCTGTTCGCGGACATTATCATAATCACCATTCCGATGCTGATCCTGTTCCTTATCTTCAACAAACGTATCGTTGACGGTATGGTTGCCGGTTCTGTAAAGGGTTAAAAACGAAGAAGAGGCAGGGATATGAAATTTAGAACAAAGATGATTCTGGCCTATGCGACCATCTCCCTGCTTGTTTCACTGACACTGGGGCTGGTCCTTTACAGGACCGGCCTTCGTTATGAAGAGGAATCGCAGAAGGAGAGTCTGAAAGTTCAGGCCAGATCGTACACCGCACAGATGAACGACCGCTTTGACAGAATGAACGCCATTTTGTACTATATACTATCGGATTCGTCCATGCTGGACAGTATTACCATTCTGGGAAGGGTTGCCGACGGCGGAGTACCGTTTACCTTTGAGAGAGAAGCACAGGAAGTCATGTCCACAGGGATCTCGACGGAATACATTATCCGCAATTCCTACAGGACTGTATTTTTTAATAATAACGGTTTTCTGACCAGCAGTACTGTGAAATTTGAGGGTGGTGACGTAGACGATAAGATCAATCAGCGCCTGATCGAATCTTTCTCGCTTGACGATATCGACTATCTGGAGCCTGTGATCGAGGCAGACGGCCGTACGGTGATCATCGGGCCCCATGAGGACTTCTGGAGCGCTTATCGGAAAGAACCCGTTTTTTCGCTGATGAAGGCCCCCAGAGGTTATAATATGGGCTTCCTGGAGGTGGAGAGCAGATTAGACTCCCTTGAAGAGCTGGAATCTGCCGATCCGCAGACCTTTTTTGCTGTTCTGATCAACGACGGAGAGCTGTTATATACCAATTCCGCCGAGGATCCGGAAGGGCTGCACTCATTCGGTGATATAGCAGACAGGGTTTCCGAAGAAGATACGCTTCAGGAAAACGGCTATATTTACGCCGGGAGTACCTCGGACAGCTTTGCAGTGACCGTTCTGGCATTCAAATCGACGGGCCTTATGCAGGAGGCGCGCAGACGTATTTTTACTACGGCTTTTATTGCGGCACTGATCATGTTCGCGCTGAGCCTGCTGGTCATCATACTGTGGTCGACGGTTCTGACACGGCCGGTCAGAAGATTGCAGCAGATCGTCGAAACGACCAACATCGAAAACCTGCAGGACGATCATCTGGTGCAGCAGATGGAAAAAAGCGGCGGACAGCTGGATGAATTTGCCGAACTGGCAAGGTCTTTTCA
>CAMNGN010000182.1 GCA_946538475.1 uncultured Blautia sp. | reverse complement strand
TATAAATATTTCAGATGTTCGATCTGCAAAATTTCTTTGATCTCCATGCTCTATCCCCCTTGGAAGAATCCGTCGGCACACTGATAATTATCTTCAAATTAAAGGTTACCGGAAATCTGCTGTGCTGCTCGCCGGGTCAAAGGTAACCCGGTATCCGCTTCACTGCTCTCCGATTAAAAGAGAGGGCGCCGAAGCGCCCTCTCCATAAATACTCCCCGAAGGGCCTCTCTGTTATTTATTCCTGTGCAGCCAGCCATGCATCAAGCTGTTTCTGGTTCTCTTCGATGATCTTGCTCATTCCTGCGGTCTCCAGAGCTTCCAGGAATTTCGGAATGGTAGTCTCGGGATCGACGGTACCGCAGCTGAGTGCGGGGCCATATTTTCCGATCTCGGCGATAACAGCGGTCACCTCTGCGGAAACCTCGGAGGAATCAAAGGTGTAGCCCATAAGATGAGAAACCTTTGCATTTCCCTCTCCCCACAGATCGAGGTTATCTACAAATTCGTCAGTAAGCGGCTCGCGGAAGTAAGCGTCTGTCTGGTCGCCATATGTACCGATGGTATGTCCATAGCCGACTGTCGAAGCGTCAACTCCTTCCGGATAGTCTACGATATGGCTGCCTTCTCTGGTTACATAGTGCTTTCCTTCGATACCAAGGTCAAGAAGGTCGGTGATCTCTTTGCTGTTGTACATCAGCTCAAGGAAGTCAGCAGTCTTCTGCGGATCCTCACAGGAGGAAGAGATACTCCATGCAGTGTTCATAGCCGAACCGGTATCAAGAAGGTAGGAACCATCGCCGATCGGGATCGCGCCGAGGTTCTTGCCGGTCTGTGCGGACCAATAAGCCAGGTTGCTGCCTGCGGAGCATTTTCCGAAATATCCGAACACCTGTCCCTGTGTCATGGAATCGAATACAGAGTAACCATTGCTGATGGAATCGGGAAGAGCATATCCTTTTTCGAACCAGTCGCGATGCATCTCTGCCATCTCTTTATACTCGTCGGTAGCATACCAGTTGACGATTTCGGTACCGTTCTCTACGTCAAGTACACATCCGTTAGCGATATAGGTAGCATCGCCGAGGGAGTCGAAGTTATGTCCGTAGGAAAGCTCTGCAGCTACACCATCGCCAAGGGAGACTGCGTACTGCGGCATTCCGCTCTCTACGATCTGGCTGAAAAGCGCATCATAATCTTCCGCTGTCGTAAGGATCTCGGGAATCTCAATGTTGTATTCTTCTGCCAGCTCGGTATCATACAGGAACAATGCGCAGGAAGAAGCGTACAATGTTCCCGGATATGCATAGATATCGTCTCCGATCGTTCCTGCATGGATAAGGGAGCCTGCTTTTTCCTTCATAGCGTCGGAAAGATAATCGGTCATGGGCTGAATCAGACCCTGGTTTGCCAGCATGGCAGGTGTGGTAAGAAGGCCCGACTGAACAAGGTCGATCTTCTCATTGGATGCTGCCATAAGCGGAAGCTTTGTCATCATCTCACTGATGGGAACCGTCACAAAATGTACTCTTACGCCTACTTCGGGAACACTGATCTCGTTGACTGCGTCTTCAACTTCCTGAAGATCCACATCGTCAAATCCGTATGTGATGATCTCCATGTTCATGTCATAAGCATCCTCGGCGTATACGCTCACAGATCCTGCCAGAAGGCCGATGCTCATGATACCTGTCATTAAACCTGCCAGTACTCTTCTTTTCATTTTTAGACCTCTCTTTCTATTTTTATAGCTTCTGCCTATAAAAAACCATTTATTAACCCTTGACCGCTCCCATGGTGATACCTTTTACGAAATAATCCTGGAAGAACGGATAGATGATCAGGATCGGAATGATGCCGATGACTGCGGCCGCCATTCTGGATGTGTTGGCCGGCATCTGCATAGCCGCACCGCCGCCGCCCTGCATCAGGTATTTGGCGTTTTCGTTGATGGCATTCAGGATGTTCTGAATTCCGTACAGTTGCTGGTTATCGATATAGTACAGACCGTTCTGCCAGTCATTCCAGTAGGCCACACCCACCATCAGGCCGACGGTGGCGATGATCGGTTTGGAAAGCGGGAATACGATCCTTGTAAAGATTCCCACCTCCGAACATCCGTCGATGCGTGCTGCCTCGAGCAGCTCCTCCGGTATGTTGGATGAAAAATAGTTGCGGACCATGATAATGTAAAACGCATTGGTCAGCAGGTTCGGTACCATCAGTGCAAACAGTGTGTTCTTGATATGGAAGGTCTGCGAATACATGATGTATGTGGAAACCAGACCACCGTTGAACAGCATGGTAAACACGACATAAAAGTTAAAGAACCTTTTGAACGGAAGGCCCGGTCTGGAGAGCATGTAGCTGAAAGCCATCGTGATGGCAATACACACCAGAGTACCACAGACCGTTACGATCAGTGTGATCAGGTAACCCCTTCCGAACAAAGCCGCCTTAGTAAGAAGGTATTTGTAGGCATCTGTCGAAAGATGGCTCGGAATCAGTGAATAACCGTTCTTCACCGCGAAGGATTCCTCGGTAAAAGATGCGACAACCAGAAGATAAAACGGCAGTACGCACAGGATCGTCACGATGATGAGCACTACATGGGATAATGCCAGAAATTTTTTATGTCCTCTGTTCATCTTCCCACCTCCTTAGAACATTGCGTCTTCTTTGCTGACCTTACGGATGATCGCATTGAAGACCAGAATAGTAATAAAGCAGATAATGGACTGATAGAACGCAGCCGCGGAAGAAAGACCGATGTCTCCGTTCTTCATCAATGCCCTGAACACATAAGTGTCGATGGTGTCTGTCACGCCGTACAGAAGGCCCTGATTTCTCGGCACCTGGTAGAACAGACCGAAGTCGGAACGGAAGATACGTCCCATAGCCAGTGTAACCAACATGATGACGGTGGATTTCAGGAGCGGCAGCGTGATGAATTTGATCTGCTGCCACTTGGTCGCTCCGTCCAGCTCGGCCGCTTCGTAGAACGATCCATCGATTCCCACCAGCGTTGCCAGATAGATGATCGAACCGTAGCCGATCATTCTCCATTCGTAGACGAACAGCAGGATAAACGGCCAGTATTTTTGTTCCATGTAGAACGAGATCGGTTTACCGCCGATCGACTGGATAAAGCCGTTGATGATACCGGTGCGGTCGCCCAGGAAGGCATAAGCAAGGTATGATACCACGACCATCGACATCAGATAAGGAAGCAGAAGGAATGTCTGGTATATCTTTTTGGTTGTTTTTTTGCGAACTTCGTTGAGGAAAATTGCGATCGCCACTCCAAACACGGTATCAAGAATGATAAAACCGAGATTATAAAGAATGGTGTTCCTCGTAATGACAAATGCGTCCCGGGTGGCAAACAGATACTTGAAATTGCTGAGGCCGGCCCAGGCGCTTCCGAAGATGCCTTTTGAGTAGTCATACTTTTTAAAGGCGATGATCAGACCATAGAGAGGCATGTAGTTGTTGATGAACAGATATATAAACCCCGGCAGTCCCATGAGAAATACGGGAAGCCAGCGCTTAAAATTTGTTTTTTTCTTCGCTGCCATAATGACGTTCCCTCCGAAAAAACACTATTTATCGGTTACAACGTCATTATAGCAACGAGACTTTTTGCAAAAAAAGGACAAATCGGATATAAAATTGGACAAAACGGACTTTAACAGCCCATGGAGTGGGCTATTGGTTACCGGCAAGCAGCGGCGCGGATCGCCGGTTACCTTTGACTATCCTGTTATTTACGATATTGTTTGGGAGAAACGCCGGTTTCTTTCTTGAAAACCCTGGTAAAATAGGCATAATCCTGATACCCGACCATGGAAGCGATCTCTTTGATGGGGA